>NZ_JBFHFD010000045.1:0-25411 GCF_041583735.1 Novipirellula sp. | reverse complement strand
TGTGCGATGTCGATGGCGGCACGCTGACCAAGAAGGGACGCGAATTCAAAGACGCGGAACAGTTCACCGACTTTCGCGAAATGCTCGACAAGCTTGGCGACAAAGTTGACATCGTCACCGTCAGCACCCCGGACCATACCCACGCCGCCGCTGCGGTTCGTGCGATGCGGATGGGCAAGCACGTCTATTGCCAAAAACCGCTGACTTGGTCGATCAGCGAAGCTCGCTTGATGCGCGAGACCGCTGCGGAAATGGGCGTGGTTACCCAAATGGGCAACCAAGGCACCTCGGCCGACGGGATGCGAGAAGCCGTCGAAGTCATCCGCAGTGGCGTGATCGGTGACGTCAAGGAAATTCACATCTGGTCCAACCGTCCCGTATGGCCACAAGGCAAGGGACGTCCGGCCGGCGAAGATCCGATCCCAGAGGATTTGAACTGGGAAGCTTGGATCGGCCCCGCACCGATGCGTCCGTTCAAGAAAGGCGAATACCACTCGTTCAATTGGCGTGGTTGGGTCGACTTCGGCACCGGAGCACTCGGCGACATGGCTTGTCACACCACCAACTTGTCGGTGATGGCTTTGAATTTGTGGGATCCCGTTGCCGTGACCGCGGTCAAGAACCCCGGTATCTACGAAGGCGAAACATTCCCCGCTAGCTCGTCGTTGATGTTTGAGTTCCCTGAACGTGATGGCTTGGCGGCTTGCAAATTCCATTGGTACGACGGTGGTGAATTGCCATCGGACGACATCATCAGTCAATTGCCTGAGTCGTTCCAGAAAAAGATCGCTAACCAACGATCCGGTGGTGGCAAAACCAGTGGTGCCGTGCTTGTCGGCACCAAGGGCGTTCTGTTTTCACCGGACGATTACGGTGCCCAGTACATCTTGTTGCCACGTGGTGAGTTCGTTGACTTCAAACCACCAGCACAATCGTTGCCACGTATTCCCTACAAGGGCGGTGGCGATGAGCGTCAAAAGTGGGAGTTTGTGCAATCGGTCAAGGGCGACTACGAGCCTGGCACGATGGCAAACTTCGATTACGCAGGCCGCTTGACCGAAACCATCTTGGTCGGCAACCTCGCGCTGCGAGCAGGTGAAGGCAAGCGAATCGAGTGGGACGCCAAGACGATGCGAAGCACCAACGTGCCCGAAGTCAATCAATTCGTGCAACGCGAATATCGCAAGGGCTGGGAAATTCCCAAGGTCGCTGCGACCGCAAACCGCTAAATCACTGCGTTGATTTGAGTGAACCTCGAAACCGTACAGGCCGTCAAAAGCCTGTGCGGTTTTTTCGTTTTAACGTAGGATTGGCTTCCAGCCTGTTATCAGCCCTCCGCTTCGTTGAATAGCCTGGACTATCGAAGGGGCTTCTCTGCGGGTTTGCTGGCAACACGGAATTTACCATGCAGTGATTGAGCAACCAATTCAGTCCGCGTCATTTTGCCAGTGAGGTTAAGGTGGCAGACGGAGTCGTAAAAATAGGATATCGGGTATTTGACTTGGTCGGGACGATGCAGAACCGGGACGTCAAGATTTTGGGTCAGTAATTCGTGAAGGGACTCGTAGGACGATTGGTGCTTCTCAAAATGGGGTTCAGGGACCGGGCAGTACGCCAAGTAGACTTCAACACCGCGTTCTCTGAGCGTTTGAGCGCAAGCATTGATTCGATCCGCCGCCTCCAGCGTCTTGGCCGGTTTGAATTTAACATCCCCTTTCATCTTTTCAATGTCTTTCGTCGTTCCCAGGTCGTGATGACCGACAAAGTCTCCGTTCACATTGAACTTTAATCGAGAGTACGCATCGGGGAGCTGAGCCTCTTCGAGTTTGCGTTGAATCCGAGACTCTGTTGGCATCCTGCTCCCCGACTGTACAAGGCCAGTAAGGACGCAGAACGCTTGGTCGTCAACGAATGTTTTGAGTTCGCTCCAATCCAGATGGCAAAAGTATCGCCAAGATGCGGGGGACTCTTGCACCATCGATAGCCGCAAATCAGGGTTCGGCTGAGTTCCTCCGGTTAGCAGCATCCACTCTGGCATCAGGACGACCACATCTCCCTTTTTGGCGCAATCGGTAGCCACGTCCAGGTAGAACTGCAAACCAAGGGCGGCATGGAGTCCACCGTTAATGACGGGCATGTCGCAATGCTGTTGCAGGGTGGGGCTGTCAATTCCAAATGCTACATTCGAACCGCCAAGAACAATCAGGGTCGGTTCGCCATGTTCGCGTAACAGGCGAATCTTGTCTTCGAATGCCGCCATGAATCCGTACTGCGGCTGTCGAGTCGCGTTCAGAATCAGCAAGCTGCCGATCACGAGTTGGATGGCACAAAACAGACTTGCGTTTCGAATAAACGTGCGCATCGTAAGTGCCCTAGAATTGGAAATAGATAAACGGACTCGTTTCAGTGGTCAGCGTGAATTGGAGCGTGCCCCAGATGGCCAACGTGAACACGGCCCACCGAGCTGGCTTGGGCCATTGCAGAAAACGTAATGGGACGAGTTTGAGGTGCATCGTCCATTCCAGAATGGAGTAGCCGATCAAAACAATCAGCATTTTTTCGATCAATGGATGAGTGGCCAATGTCGCTTTCCATGCCGAGGCATTGAGATCGTGCAATGGAATTGTTGCAATTTTTGACAAGATTGTGAACGCTTCGGCAGTGGATGCCGCTCGAAAGAATACCCAGCCAAGACAGATTACGGAAAACGTGTAAGTCATTCTGAATGTCGTTTGTAGCGCTGCTTGAACCGCAAACGTGGTTTGGTCGCAGTTGGCGTGGTCAGCGATTCGGTTTAAGCGGTGGCCGAAGACGGAAATCTGGCGACTTCGGCCGTTTTCAAGATACGAGCTCATCACTTTTTCGACGACGAGAGCCGCGCCGTTGATGGCACCCCAGATAATGAAACGCCAAGCGGCCCCGTGCCACAAACCCGATAGTACAAAAGTGATCATCAAGTTGCGGAATGTGTTAAACTTCGTCCCCTGGCTGCCGCCGAGCGGGATAAAGACATAATCGCGAAACCAAGTCGACAGTGAAATGTGCCAGCGGCGCCAAAACTCAGTCACACTCTGCGACAGATAGGGGTAACTGAAATTCTGCATCAAATCGATGCCAAACAATTTTGCCGTCCCAATCGCGATGTCGCTGTAGGCAGAAAAATCGCAATAGATTTGCCATGCAAAAAAGACAGTGCCGATCAATAGGGTTAGCCCCGAGGCACTGCTGGGGTGAGCGTAGATCGAGTCAACGCACACAGCTAAATGATCAGCAATGATCAGTTTTTTTGCAAAACCCCATAGAATCGTGCGGCAACCTGCTACGGCTTGGTCATTCGAAAATATTCGTGCCCGCGAAAATTGTGGCATCAGGTTGGTTGCCCGTTCGATGGGGCCCGCAACCAATTGCGGAAAGAACGATACGAACGCGAGATAGTCAATCAGATTGGTCGTCGGATGCAATTTGCCTCGATAGATGTCGATCGTGTAGCTCAACGTTTGAAACGTGTAAAAGCTGATCCCCACCGGCAATAAAATTTCTGACATCAGCGGATGAACCGACCATCCGACCTCTCCAAGCGCGATGACCAAACTCTCGGAGAAAAAATTGAAATACTTGAAGAACCCCAGCAGTCCCAGGTTGCAAACGACACTGGTTGTCAACGCGAGTTTGCGTTGTGATTGGGTTTTTGCGTGGGCGACGAAGATTCCCAGTCCATAGTCAACCAGACTCGACAGCATCATCAAGCCGCAGAAGCGATAGTCCCACCAGCCATAGAAGAGATAGCTGGCAAGCACCAATAGCGAATTCTGCCAGTAACGATTTTGCCGTGCCCAGTGCAGCATGAACACGAGCGGCAAGAAAATCAGAAACGTTAAACTGGTGAAAGTCATCGGACGGAAACGCTACGAGTGAGCGACGAAGGTCGGAGGCGAAGTTTGGGGGGGATGGACTGTGGCTAATCCATACGGGAGCATCACGAGGCACGTCAATACTGAACCGCCATTTCTAGCTCGAGCGTGGGGCTGCAGGCAGCATTAGCGAATTGAAAAAAAACGAATTTGCCCGTTGCGAAACTCGCCACGTATTTCGCCCTCTCCAAAACGCTCTGCGATTTTGCGATTGCCATTTTGGGCCTGGAAAATCGGACTGGTTGCCCCGTACCGTGACGAGCGATTCTAATTGCGAACTCGCACATCAAAACGACTCACACAGCTCACCCCCAAAATTCCATCATGTCCCGAAAGATTTTGATCCAACTCGACACGGATTCTCACGCCAGCACGTTTGATAGTGTGGTTGCGTATGATTCCGGGATGGATGCATTGCTGAGCCATGCCGGGGTAACGCCTGAAAACGTGACGGCTTTGGTTCACGGAGCGATGTTTACTCGCGGCGGCGATGATCTGAAGAACACGGCGATCTTTATTGGCGGATCGAATGTTCGAAACGCGGAAATGCTGCTCAAGAAAGTGACGGAATGTTTTTTCGGTCCCGTTCGCAACTCGGTCATGCTCGATGCTAACGGATGCAACACCACGGCCGCAGCGGCCGTGGTCTACGCCGGACGCGAAGTCGATTTGGCAGGGGCGACTGCGGTCGTGATGGGAGCCACCGGACCGGTCGGCGAACGCGTCGCTCGGCTGCTGGCCGCCGATGGAGCTAACGTGGTGGTCACGAGCCGATCTCTGGATCGAGCAAACGAAGTCGCCAACACGATCGCAAAGCAAACCGAAGGCGGTTCGGTCAGCGGAGCCGCCGCAAGTGGTCCCGACGATGTCAAGGCACTACTCGCCAACGCGAAAATCTTGGTCGCCTGTGGGGCCGCTGGCGTCCAGCTTGTCGACGAAGCGAGCTTAAAGAGCAGCTCGTCGTTGCGGGTGGCGATCGATTTAAATGCCGTGCCGCCCGCAGGTATCGCAGGCATCGACGTGACGGACAAAAGCAAATCGATCGGCGAATTGAAAGTCTACGGCGCGATTGGTGTCGGCGGATTGAAGATGAAAACACATCGCGCTGCGATCGCGTCGCTGTTTGAAACCAACGACCGAGTGCTCGATTACCGCGAGATCTACGCAATTGCCAAAACCATGTAGAGTAGCGGAACGCGTCAACGGGCTGTTGATTTAGTGAGCCGCTCGCGCGTGAGCGGCCGGGTTCTACACACTACCCGGTGCCTTAAGGTCCACGGCTCACCAATGCGATTCGCATTTCGATTAAATCAACAGCCCTTCAAGAGTTTCGACAGCTCACGGCCAAGTACGAAATTTTTGGCGAGTTCTGCTACTCGCGATGGGGTCCGAGCAACGTCCTTCGGCTTACTTTCGTTTCAATCTCGCACGTTCGGACTCGTAACGGCGTTTGGCTCGCTTGTACTCACTCGCTTTGTTGCTGGCGTGAATCGCGCCAAAAATACCAACGGCGATGAACACCAAGCCAAACAGCGGAAAGATTTTGGCCATGCCAAACGGTGATCGCGAAGTGATCGCAAATGCCATTACCGTCCAAAAGCCGCCGAATACCACCGCGACAATGCCGCCTACCATCGCGGTTCCTTCCGTCGGCAGATGGGTGCGACCATTTTTTCCCGTGATCATAAAGTCGTTTCGTTGCAGCTCCCATTGACGATCAAGATCAGCGATTTTCTGATTTGCCGTCAACTGGCTGACTTGTTCGCTTAACGATTGCGTCGTCTCGGTTAGCTTGTCTACCGCTTCGGTAAACGTCACGTCCCGGTCGCGATGCACCGCCAACTGAGCACCGCAATGATTGCACTTAACGAAACGGGCCGACTGTGGCACCTGCATCGGTGCGCCACACGAATTGCAAGTTAAGCTTTCCAGCATTGACCTTCCTCTATCGCAGCGGACGTAAGACTTTCGATGTGTAAGACAACATAGCAGCTCCGCAATGTTGTGCCTTAATACCGAAAGCATGAACAATGCCGAAGGCATAAACCTCGCCTAGAGGGGGCGCAAAACTGAGGAAATTCAAGCAAGAAAACAAAAGGCAGTCTAGTTACTGGCCCCGAATTTCCTTGATTCTGCTGACTTACTCACTAATAGCGGCGGATTCGCCTACCACGCTCAATGTGGCGGGGTAGTTGAGGACGAGTTGCTTGACGGCGGTTCGCAAAAAACTTTTTGGCATCGTTCGGTCGAAAGCAAAATTGACGATTTGCTCATTATCACTCGCTGTATATTTTTTCAAATGCGGGATCAGATCACCCGCGACATCTTTGTTGACATCGACCGTCATTGCATCGCTGGCGGGATCAAAGTCGAGATCGTCGAGATCGAGCGAGCGAATCTTTTTCGCCACACGGGTCGAGAAGGAGATTCGCTTTTCGGCGGGCTCATACACAATGCTCCACTGCGTCAAACCAGGCTGATCGACCTTCGATAAGGATTGGCGAGCATATTCGATGGCGTCCGCCGGTGTGACCTTCTCTTGCGCCAACTGGACTTGGCATACGGCTTGGTAATAGCGACGCTCGCTATTGTTTCGCCAACGTTGCTGGCGGAACGCGTCTCGTGAATCGATACAGGTTGAATTGGCCAACGCGCAATCTTGGATCTCGTTGCTGCGGTGCACGTTGGGCTTACCGTCTAAAAATTCGATCGTCGCAACATCGCCCGATGCATCCGTGACAAAGTAGTGAACCCGCTCGATGCTGGGGACCATCGGTGTCGGGTAAATCTTCTCGAGACTGGCGATCACGTCGGCTACCGTCGCGGCGGTATCGAGTTGATATTGCACCCACTGCACCACATTCACTGAATGTTTACCGGGTTGGATGACCGGAAACTCTGCTTGATTCAATTGCAGCAGATCGACGGTCAATCCATGTTCGTTCATTCCTGCAAACGGTATCTCGCGTCCAAATTGCACGAAAGACACACTGCCGTAGGTGGAGACCCATTTGGCAGGCTGGACCGGAGAAATCGCCTGCTTTTGAATTCCGCGTGGATTCACCACCACTAAACCTTCGCCGAAACCCCAATCATGATTGCGTGCGACGACCACGCGGCCATCAAAGGAAAATCGCATCACCGTACACGCATCCGCGACGTTTCCTCCATGAAGCCATGGCATGCAGACGAAGGCGGCGAACAAGATCGAAATTCGAATGTTCCGTGATTTCATCGCGGGAACCTCGTTTGCGGTAGGAGAGAGAAAGGAGGCAGCAGTCGTGACGCCGTTTGTGTAAGACATTATGTCCGATACACTGAAGGAATGAAACATGAACCACAGCCGACTGAAAAATCGGATCAAGAGCCCGCCGAACGCCCGAGCCCGGCACTGGTTGCGACGGCCTATCACGAAGCGGGACATGCCGTGATGGCGTTGTCGCTGGGGCGGCCGATTGACAAAGTGACGATTTCGCCGCGGCGACTGCAAGTCGAGGGGGTGCGGTTGGGGGCCTGTAAAATCCAGAAAGGGCGTACCAAGTCGAGCCGAGATTGGCTCGAGGACGAGGTGTTGATCCTGTTTGCGGGAATGGTCGCCGAAGCGATCATCACCGGCGAATATTGCGAATCGGGCGCGGCGCAAGATCTGCGTACCGCCCGGCGGTTGCTGCATACGCGTCCAGGCACGCAGCAGCAAATGGAACGGATCGAACGCCGTTTGGTCGACAAAACGGCGCACATCCTCCGTGACGAGGGGCACGCCAAAGCGATCACGCTGATTGCCGAAGAACTGCTCTTGAAAACGACGATCAGCGGCCGCGCCGTTCGGCATTTCTTTAATATGGCCATCAAGTCGCATGACAAATAGAAAGACGTACAAGGTAGCGGAAGTCGTCAAGACCTTCGTCTGTTTGTAAGCCGTTTGATACCTGGTAATGCAAGCGATCTCTGGCGATTCAGTCGGCAAAGTTGCTTTCAAAGATGCTAATGACATTGAAGTGGTGGCTAGCTAGAATCCGCCGCCCTGCTGACAAAATCGACAAAACATTTCATTGAGAAACCCGATGGCTACGAAAACGGAAAACGTGTTTGATATCGATGCTGCGACCAAAACGATCGCAAAAGAGTTGTCATTGCCACTAAAACAGGTTCAATCGGCCGCCGAACTGCTCGATGCTGGCAATACGATTCCGTTTATTGCCCGTTATCGAAAGGAAGCCACCGGCGGGCTCGATGAAATCGCGCTTCGCGCGATCGAGGATGCTTTGGAAAAAGCGATGGCACTTTCGGCACGAAAAGCCACCGTGCTGAAAACGATCGACGAGCAAGGGTTGCTGACTGCTGCACTTCGCAAGCAGATCGAAGACTGCAGCGACATGCAAACGCTCGAAGCGATCTATTTGCCTTACAAACCGAAACGGCGTACCCGAGCGACGATCGCGCGAGAGCGAGGATTGGGGCCATTGGCCGAACTGCTGCTCAGCCAAAGCAAGCTTGGCAAATCGAAAGACGATGTATTGAAGGCGTTCGTCAACGCAGCCAAAGAGGTCCCCGATACGGACACGGCGCTGAAAGGTGCGCTGGATATTGTCGCCGAGCAATGGTCCGAGGACGCCGACACACGGACTTGGATGACAAAACAGGCTTTTTCACAAGGACGCATCACGTCGTCGATCAAACGCGGGAAGAAGGATCAAGCCGAAAAGTTCGAGCTTTACACCGACCACAACGAATCGGCTGCAAAGATCCCCGGGCACCGTTTGTTGGCGATGATGCGAGGTGAATCCGAAGGGGTGCTGAAAGTCGGCATCCAGCTCGAAGACTCGCAAGTGCTCGCCGAACTGAAGCCCAAGCTTGTTCCCAATCGTGATTTCGAGTTTCGCAACGAATTGCTTGAAACGGTGGACGATTGTTACCAGAGGCTGTTGATGCCGGCCACCGAATCGACCGTGATGCAAACACTAAAGGAAAAGGCGGACGAGGAAGCGATCGCGGTGTTCGGAAAGAATCTGCGTGAGTTGCTGATGAGCGCCCCTGCCGGGCCGCGCGTGACGATTGGCATCGACCCTGGTTTTCGTACCGGTTGCAAAGTCGCGGTGGTCGATGGAACTGGCAAATTCCTGACCAATACCACCATTTATCCCACACCGCCGAAAAATGATACCGCCGCTGCCGGTAAGGCGTTGTTGGCGTTGATCCAAAAGTACAATGTCGAATTGATTGCCATCGGCAATGGGACGGCGTCGCGGGAAACGGACAGCTTCGTCGGTGATCTGATTCGCCAACACAAGCTTGACGTCACTAAAGTGATGGTCAGCGAAGCGGGGGCATCGATCTATTCGGCAAGTGAATTGGCGTCAAAGGAATTCCCTGATTTGGACATTACAGTGCGAGGTGCGATCAGCATTGCGCGTCGTTTGCAAGATCCGCTGGCGGAGCTGGTCAAGTCGGATCCGAAATCGATTGGTGTCGGGCAATATCAACATGATGTAAATCAAACCCAGCTTCGCAAGTGTCTTGATCGTACGGTCGAGTCGTGTGTAAACAGCGTCGGCGTGGACTTGAACATGGCGAGCGTTCCGCTGCTTTCGTATGTTGCCGGGATTGGCCCCAAGTTAGCCGAAAACATTGTCGAGTATCGCAACGCGAACGGTCGCTTTGGAAATCGCAAGCAGTTGAGCAAGGTGCCGAAGTTGGGGAAGAAAGCGTTTGAGCAAGCGGCGGGCTTTCTACGGATTCGCGGCGGCGATGAACCGCTGGATAATTCAGCCGTGCATCCAGAAAGCTACGTGTTGGTCAGCCAGATGGCCAAGAAATTGGGGACCGATTCGCGATCGCTTGTCGGTAATGCAACGTTGAGCCAGAAATTAAAGCCAACCGAGTTTGTGGACGAGCAATTTGGGTTGCCAACGGTGGCGGATATTATTTCCGAATTGGCGAAACCGGGGCGCGACCCACGCAGCGAATTCCGCGCGGTCAAATTTGATGACAGCGTCAACTGTATGGAGGATCTGAAGCCCGGGATGATCCTCGAAGGTGTGATCACCAATGTCACGCACTTCGGCGCGTTTATCGACATCGGCGTCCACCAAGACGGTCTGATCCACATTTCCCAGCTCGCCAACACGTTTGTGCAAGATCCAAACGAAGTCGTAGCGGTAGGCGATGTCACCAAAGTGAAAGTGTTGGAGATCGATCTGCCACGCAAGCGGATCTCGGTGACCCGCAAGTTTTGATCGGTTGTGTTGCGGAGTCGCCTTTGCAGCGACGAAGGGTTTGTGAAGTCACTTCAGCTGAGGTAACAGTGGGCCCTTTCGGCCTCGTTCGGGTGAGGGCCGACCGCGCAACGGAGCTTGCAGTATGCCACTAGCTTGCTCGGACGGCCCTCACCCGAGCAATCGCTCAACGCTCTGCTCGACCTCTCCCAAACTTCGTTTGGGAGAGGTGGTTGTACGCTAACACACGCACCGCCCGTCTCACGCAGATCCATCGCGTAGCAGTGGATCGAGTTTCTTGCGAACCTCGGTTTCGCTGACTCCGGTGATGGACACGGTTTTGCGTCGTGAGGTCGATCCGCGAACGACTTCGACATTCGACTTAGCGACGCCAAAAACCGCGGCGATCGATTTTTCGACCGCCTTATTGGCTTTCCCTTTATCGGCCGGTGCGGTGACCGAGATGCGGAGAGCTGCGTCGTGGCATCCACCGACTGAAGCCTGTTTTGCTTTAGGGGTGACATGCACGTCGATCGTGCATCGATCGTCGTGTTGTTTGATGACGATCACGAACCATCCTCCCGCACGTGATTTGCCGCTGAAGTTACCATGCCAAGAATCGCTTGAGCAGTTCGATGCCCGGCTGGGTTAGAAAACTTTCAGGGTGAAATTGCCATCCTTCGAGCTTGTATTCTTTGTGACGCACCCCCATGATTTGCCGCTTGCCTCCGGTGTCAGTCCATGCACTCGCGATCAATTCGTCCGGCAAACTTGATGGCTCGATTACCAGGCTGTGGTAACGTGTGGCAACAAATGGATTCTCGATGCCTTTGAATAATCCTTCGTCGTCGTGATAGATCTTGTCGGTCTTGCCGTGCATCAGTTCTGGAGCACGCACGATCTCGCCGCCATACGCTTGCCCGATCGATTGATGGCCAAGACATACCCCGAGTAGTGGGACTTTGCCAGCGAATTGCTTGACACACTCGACACTGACTCCGGCTTCGTTGGGTGTGCAAGGTCCAGGCGAAATCAGGACACGCGATGGCGACAAGTCTTGCAATTGTGCGATCGAGAGCTCGTCATTGCGAAAGACGCGAACATCGATTTCGGCATCGATCTCACCGAGTCGCTGGACCAGGTTGTAAGTGAACGAATCGTAATTGTCGATGACGATAACCATGGTACAGACAACACTTGATGCAAGAATGAAAGGGGCGACTTCAAAGGGTGTGGGAAGCTCAGAATCGCCGAAATGTCAATGGGAAATGGGGGCTTGAAACAAAAAGAATATTCTTTGTTCTCATCCGCGTAAACGCTCTTTGGTTGGAAACACTCCACAGCGTATAATGGGCATGACACGACAACGCTGGGCGAGTGGAAATACGGCGAAACGCGATTCACACGTATCGACAGACGTTAGTGGCATAAGACCGAGCAGAGCGAAACTGGCGATATCTTAGTGAAAAAAGTTTTCATTGAGTATCAACGACCTCGAACATTCAGTCTTGACAACAAATTTATTTACTCGCGCTCTTCTTCATAGATAAATTCCCATGCTTTCGGTTCGCCCCAAAGTCGCCGAATTGGCGTTTCACGTTTTCAGTCGCTCGCTGCATCCCGAGCTTTACGCACTGCATCAGCGACGTCGTGTCGAGCGTACGGACTATGAGGTCCAGGTTGACAT
Organism: Novipirellula sp.; assembly: GCF_041583735.1. Lineage (NCBI taxonomy): Bacteria > Pseudomonadati > Planctomycetota > Planctomycetia > Pirellulales > Pirellulaceae > Novipirellula > Novipirellula sp. Next base: position 13,598 of record NZ_JBFHFD010000045.1, on the reverse strand, counting down.
CACCAATTGTGGACACGTCGTCACGTGGCGAGGCGCAGGGATGACGATTTGCGAAGTCGCCACCAGTGCCCAACAGCCGCTGCCTAAGCGTCGCTGTCTACTTTCACGCCCGCTCAAAGGAAGTCGCACCGAGCGAGCGGAGTGCCGTGGAGGTGTCCAGTACAAGACGCATTTTCAATTGGAACCCGTCGAACCCGATATGTTCTGGATGGTTCAACAGCAATTGGGAACCGGGCAAACCGAGGGATTATTGCATCGTTTTGACGCCAGTGGCCGGATGGCGCTTGGCGCCCTGAGCTACGTTAATGTGGAAACGCGTCGCAAGAGTGTGCTGATTCAAGCCATTCATACCTTCCCCGACGACTATGCTATCGTCAAAGTCGAATCGCTCTTTTCGATCGGCGATAGCTCCAAGTAGCGAGTCGGCCTTTTCTTGATGTCTGGTTGCTCATGGTTGGATGCGACCACTCGCGAACAAATTGTCGCAGTGGTCGATTTGAAGGCGGGACTGGTCGTGCACGCGGTCGCCGGTAACCGGCACGCGTATCAGCCGATTGCGATCGGGGGGAAAGCCGCCGGCGATCCATTGGCCTTGGTCGCTCACTACCGAAGACTCGGAATCCGATCACTCTACATCGCCGATTTAGACTCGATCCTTCTCGGCCAGCCGCAAATTGCGTTGCTAGAGCGGTTGATTTGCACCCACAGCGATCTGGACGAGATACTCGTCGACATTGGGTTGCCCGATCTCGATACGGTAGCCTCGTTATTGGAATCGGCTCGGCGGCGGAGCAATGTGTTTGTGATTGTTGCGAGCGAATGTGCCGCGAATGTGGCCTCGCTGCGGCGATTCGTAGGGGCGTTGGATTATTCGCAGCTTGTTTTGGGGATGGATTATCGCCAGGGTGTTTTTGTAGGGGGCAATCATTCGGAACGCGGTTGGGATTTGGAACGTGATTGGCTGGAATTCGCAGCACAGCTTGGCATCGAGCGTGTGGTTGCGCTGGACACAGCGACGGTGGGGACATCACGTGGTCCTTCGATGGCCGAGAGATGCTTGCGTATTCGTCGGCATTCTCCAGGCGTCAAACTTTATTCGGGCGGTGGTATACGAGACGCCTCCGACGTTAAGCTATTGCTCGACGCAGGTTGCGATTGCTGTCTCGTCGCGACCGCGTTGCTTGAGTTGTAGCTGGGTCGTCCGACGTCGGTGAAGCCCGGCGACAATTTGCTCTCGCAGCTTCTGACTTCAGTTTTTATCGAAAGATCCGATCATGCGTTCTTCATCCATGCGACCTGCGTTTTTCGCCACTGTGCTGTTGATCGTGACGCTAGGGGTGACGATGGCGCAAGCCCCCCCGGCACAAACATTGCCAGGTGATTTGCCGCCTCACGCGGAAGCCACGCCGGAACCGAGTTCGACGCCGAATCCGATCGAGTCAAAGATCCGCAGTGCCTTGGAAGGGGCCCCCGGTGGCGTCAATTCGTCCGATCCGCTGCTGGACGACGTGCTTGGCATCATCAAGTCGCGCGGCAGTATCTTGGACGGTTCTTCGCTCGACCCCGCACTAGACACCCCCACGTCGACGGCGGGGAACGATCGAGAGGCCAGCGCCCGAGAGGCCAGCGCCCGAGAGGCCAGCGCTCGTGTGGCAGAGTCGCTGCTGCGTTCGGCCCGTCTGTTGAACCGGATCAAGCCCCGAGATTCCGCACGAACTGAACTTGTGGAAAAAATGCGTCACGAAGCGTGGCATTTGCTCGGCGAATCTGCCCCTGCGGTAAAACAATAGCAGCGATTTCTGCGTATCATGTATCGGCTCGCGCGCTGCGGGACGATGCTGCCCCCTCCCTTTCTCTCATTCGCTCTCTGTTCCCCACGTCGACTTTGTCCAAAACATCCTCCACGCTCAAACCGACGCGTCCGTTCGTGCCGCTTGCGATCGGTGGCTTGATCCTACTGCTAGGCGGGGGCGTGTTTGCCGATTATTGGTCGGCGAAACCAGCGGGTATCGAGCCACAATTTGTCGGTCGCAGTGCATGTATCGATTGTCATCGCGACCAAGCCGAGGCGTTCAAGGGATCGCATCACGATTTGGCGATGGATGTCGCCACCGAAAAAACGGTGCTCGGTGATTTCAATGACGTTACATTCGAGCACGATGGGCTGGTCAACCGCATGTATCGCGATGGCGAGCGGTTCATGGTTTACACCGAAGGCCCCAGCGGCAAGATGGAAGACTTTGAGGTCAAGTACGTCTTTGGGGTCACGCCGCTGCAGCAGTACATGGTCGAATTCGATCGCAGCGACGACATGCCCGAGGACGAATTGTCGCGTTTGCAGGTGCTGAGGATCAGCTGGGATACGAAAGCGAAGCGATGGTTCTATCTTCGTCCGCCGGACGTCAGCGATAAACTTGAGCCCGATGATCCGCTGCACTGGACCGGGATCGCCCAACGCTGGCAAACGATGTGCGCCGATTGCCATTCGACGAATCTGAAAACCAACTTTGATCCCAAGGCAAACCGTTACCACACGACGTTTTCGGAGATCGACGTCAGCTGCGAGGCCTGTCATGGTCCTGGCAGCATGCACGTGGAACTGGCCAACAGCAAATCGCTTTTCTGGGATCGCCGCTACGGATACGGGCTGACCAAACTGAAAGGCGAAAGCAACGAGCCGCAAATCCAAACATGCGCCCCCTGCCACAGTCGACGTGGTGTTTTAGATGGAAACTTTCACGGTGGCGACACCTACTTTGACCACTACGCGTTGGAGCTAATGAGCCCCGCGACCTATCACGCCGATGGTCAAATCAAAGACGAAGTCTACGTGTTCGGTTCGTTCATCCAAAGCAAGATGTATCACAAAAACATCCGCTGCAGCGATTGCCACGACCCGCATTCGTTGGAACTCAAGCACAAAGGCAACGAAACCTGCACCTCGTGTCACCAACACGCGGCTGGCAAATACGACGTGCCGTCGCATCATCATCATGTGCCTGGGACAGAAGGGGCGATGTGCGTCAATTGTCACATGCCGCATACGACGTACATGGAGGTCGATCCACGACGTGACCATAGTTTGCGTATTCCTCGTCCCGATCTTTCCGTAAAGATCGGAACGCCCAATGCGTGCAGCAGTTGTCACGTCGAAGACGTACGCAAGGATCTGGATCCTGCGACAAGCGAGCAGGCGAAGGAGTACGCGGATTGGTTGCGATTGGCCGAAATGGGGAACGACGAACTTGCTGAGGCGATCGCGACAGTCGACAAATGGTGTGACGATGCGTGCGAAAAATGGTACGGCGAACAACGTGCAACGCCGCCTCATTTCGGCGAAGCGATCGCGGCATTCCGAGCCGGCAAGGCTGGGGCGGTCGATGCCATGATCGAATTGGTGAAACAGACCGACGATAAGGTTCCCGCCTACGCTCGCGCCACTGCGTTGTCGGAGCTTGGGCAATCGGGCGTTACCGCGGCGCTGCCGGTCGCTCGCGAAATGCTGAAGAACGAAGCTGAACATCCGCTGGTCCGCACTGCGGCCGTGACGGTCTACATGATGGCGTCGCCCGAGCGGATTGCGAAGGATTTGTTCCCGTTGCTCGAGGACGAATCGAAACCGGTGCGTGACGAAGCCACTCGGGTGATGATCGCCACGGGGGCTGTACGCCAGTTGGACGAAAACAAGCGAAGCCAAGTCGAATTGGCGGCTCGCAATGTCAAGGCGACGTTGATGAACGCGTCGGATCGAGCGGGAGCCCACATGGCGTGGGCATCGCTGGCCGAGCAGCTTGGCCGTTACGGCGAATCGATCGAATCGTACCAAGACGCGATCCGGATTGAGCCGCACACGACGGGGGCAAGGTCCAATTTTGCGGAATTGTTAGATTCGCTGGCCCAGTCCAACGGACCGCAAGCCGCAGAAATGACGGCGCTCGCCAAGCAGCTTCGTGCAGCCGAACTTCCGCTAATCGCCCGGGATGCTGGTTTGGTGCCCGAGAACGCCCATCTGCAATACCGCTACGGATTGGCGTTGTATCAGGCCGGAAAATACGTCGACGCATTGGCGCAGCTGGAAAAAGCCGCCGAATTGGCCCCCGAAGTCGAGGTTTACCACACCGCGGTACGGTTGCTGAAAGCGAAGATCGCCGAGGAAAGTGCAGGCGAAAAATAGTCGTCCCGAGGGCCCATCGATCGAATGTGTGCTTTACGGGTACAATTAGAGTTGGCGTGGAGCTATTTTTATGGCCTTCCCCGCTGAGGCGACTATTTTTGTTATCGAAGGACCACCGTTGAACGCGACCATCACCCAACACGACAAAGACGCGATCCACTCGCTGGCGTCTTACCGCACGCTTCAGCCCGAAGAATTGCAAGCCCGCATCGAAGCGGTGCGAAGCGAGCTCGGCGATTCGCTGCTGATCCTGGGACATCACTATCAACAAGACGAAGTGATCGCGCACACCGATCTTCGTGGCGATAGCTACAAATTGAGCGAAATGGCAGCGGCTAGCCGCACCTGCCGCACGATTGTTTTTTGTGGCGTCCACTTCATGGCCGAAACCGCCGACATCTTGGCAAATCGTCCCGACAAATTGGCCGAACGGGATGGCCAGCGCGTCACCGTGCTGTTGCCCGATATGGCCGCCGGTTGCTCGATGGCCGACATGGCCGCGATCAAACAAGTCGAAGCGGCATGGGAAGACATGTCCGAGGTGATCGACACCGAACGCGTCATCCCGGTGACGTACATCAATAGTGCCGCCAGTCTGAAAGCGTTCTGCGGTCGCCATGGCGGAATCGTTTGCACCAGCAGCAACGCCAAAGCCGTTTTGGAATGGGCGTATCAGCGCGGCGACCGTGTCTTCTTTTTCCCCGATCAACACCTTGGCCGCAACACGGCACTGAGCATGGGGATCGGCGAAGATCAGATGCCAGTTTGGGATCCGTATGCACTCGAACTAGGTGGCAATACCGAGGCCGCCTTGGAAAAGAGCAAAGTGATCCTCTGGAAGGGGCACTGCAGCGTTCACCAAATGTTTCGCCCCGAACACGTTGAAGGATTCCGCAAACAGCATCCCGGCATCAAGATCCTGGTGCATCCCGAGTGTCCTCGCGAAGTCAACGATATCGCGGACGTTTCCGGCAGCACGGGCAAGATCATCGACACGGTTCGCAACAGTCCGGCGGGAACCAAGTGGGCGATCGGAACCGAGCTTCACTTGGTCAACCGGTTGAAAGCCGAGCATCCTGAGCAGGAAATTCATTTCCTCAGCCCAGTCGTCTGCATGTGCGCCACGATGTACCGCATCGATTTGCCACATCTCTGTTGGACGCTGGAGAATCTGCGTGACGGAGCGATCGTCAACAAGATCGAAGTCGACGACGAAATTTCAAAATGGAGCCTCGTCGCATTGGAGCGAATGTTGGCGGTTAAGTAGTTTGGGTATCTGGTTACCCAGTGACATCGACATTGACGCGACGGGGATAGCGTTTGTAGCGGTGCTGCGCGCGCCTTGGGGGCTTCCGAAACGGACCGTATCGGTCCCAGGACTGGGAAGTTGAAACTTTCGTGTTGACGTCGGGCATCGAGGAAAACCTGAAAAAACTCGGCGAATGCGGGGATTTCGCGTTCGACGAATCCGGGTGGCGGATAAGTTTGGGAGATAAATCGAGAATTTTTCTCAAACGTTAGACAAATGGACGGCCGTCGCGCATCCTTAGGTCTGATGGCTAACTTTGAAACCTTTTCCGAACGCGTGCGGATGCATGCCCAGCGAATTGCCGAGAGCAGTGCTCCGGCATTGTCGGGGCTGTACGACTTGACCGCCCAGCGGTTGGTTCGGTACGCGACGACCATCACTCGAAACCAACACGACGGCGAAGATGCCGTGCAAACCACACTCGTCCGCGTTGCGGTGGAACCTGAACAACTTGCCGCGGCGGAACAGCCGTGGGGCTATTTGTTGAGCATGGTTCGCAACGAGTCGCTGGTGATCCTAAGACGGAAACAGCGATGGTCGCTGGTAAGCAATTTGACCGATTTATTGACGCGCCGCGTCGTCGATTCGATCGAGCTCGAGGATCAGCATCGCGCCGTTTGGGCTGCGATGCGGACGTTGCCGGCGGAACAAAGCGAAGTCGTTGTGCTGAAGATCTGGGAAGAGATGACGTTTGCTCAGATTGCATCGGTGCTTGAAATCACTCCGTCCACAGCGGCGAGTCGCTATCGCTATGCGATCGGTAAATTAGCCGACAAACTACATGCCAACGATGCGGAGGTCGCTCATGAGTGAGTCGCATCATGACGCGGACCTTGGTAACGACAACCAAGATTTTCATGAAATCGAACAACGGATTCGTGCGGCAGGCAGTTATGTCCGTGTTTCCGATGACTTGCGTCCTCGGACGCTCGAGGCGGCACGAAGCGTCTGTGACGACACCTTGTTCGAACGACGCATGGGCGGTTTTTTCGTCTGCGTCCTACTTATGTTTTGTCTTGCCTCACCCGTTGTCGAGTTGCTGGGCGATTATCAATCGCGTTTCAGCGGTCCGTCGTCTGTCGAGGTGCATCGCAAGGCGGCGGAGCTGTCGAGACGATCGGATATCGGTACCCAATGGGGCATGTGTGAAGCCTTCAGCCAATTGCGGCAAACCCAGGCAAGCCGGTTTCGCTTGCCGCGATGATCATCGGCACCGATCACGCTGCGTAATGACCGCGGTTCAAGACACTCACTTGTCGTCTGCGGTGACGCTGCGCCACTACCGTTAATTCTTCGCTACCATTCTCATTCCTCTTTCGATGCGGGACGAACTGTCAAGTGACTGAGTTTGATCAGATAGTCGAATTTAATGAACAGCTTGTGTCGATAGCCGACTCGGGGCTGCCGGTCGCAATTCATTCCGAAGCGACGCCGCAATCGGTTGACGAGACAGTTTCTCAGCTAAACGCCAGAATCGGGGTGCGTGTCGCACGCGGTGATACGGTGCAAACGGCGATCGCCGAGGATGCAGCGATCTCGCCGCAATATCGCCAATCGCTGTTAACGCTACTGCGCACCGGAGATTCCGTAGCCGCGCTGGATGCAGCGACGGCGGCAGCACGGTCGCAGCGAATGTTGAAACGAAATGTCAGTCAATGGATGTTTCAATTATCCATCATTATTGTGTTGGCACTACTGGCGTTTGTATTCACGCTTACATTTACCACACCCCAGTTCGAAGCGTTTTACCATGACATGGGAATACAAGAAGGTTCCGCGCTTACGCTGTTGGAGGTGTTACGCGATTGGATGGCCGTTTGGCTGACCGTTTTGTTGATCCTTGGGGCAATCGGCTGGTTGGGGTGGCGAGCGTACCGCGATCGTTTGCATTGGCCTGCGATTCCAGGCGGGAAAGGTTATCGGTATGCCATCAAGAATTCGCAGCTGGCCGAGCAGATTGCGGGTTTGATCGAGCGGGGAATCCCGCTCTCAGACGCCCTCGTCATTTGCGATGTTCACACCGCAGCGGAATCAACCGTGGATACCGCGGCAGAGGACCGCGTTGATGCGGCTCCGCTGCTTCGATGGGCACTTGGTCAAGACGTGGAGGAGCCGTCTCGCGGCGAGGTGCTGCGATTTGTTGCCGCGATGTATCGGCAAAAGGCCGAGCGTTTAGCGACCGTTTGGCGATTTCTTGTGCCCTCGATCGCCACCGCCGTGGTGGGAGGAATCATTGTGCTGATCTATGCGTTGTCGCTGTTTTTGCCTTGGGTCCATTTTCTCGGCGTGCTGGCGCTCGCGTAAAACGCTTACTCCCAATCATGAGTCTTGTGTTGCTGTCCGGTCATTGACGCTCTTCCATCACCATCTTTATTTGCAATGCCAATTTACGTCCCATCTCCCGAGTCGACGATACGCAAGCATGTAGAACACATGTTGGTGCAACGCGAGGAATTGATTTCGGTACTGGCAGCCGTCGCCGGCGAGATGCCGCGTGGCAAGAGCCGCCGAGAGCTAGCCCATTTGGTTGATCGGCTGCGTGCAGGAGCTTCGGCAAACGAATTGTTGAGTGATCCCGAGGCCGCGGTGTGGTTGACCCACGCCAGCGCATCCAGCGGAAAATCGTCTCGTGCTGCCGTCATGATGAATGTCGTCGCGTACGCCAACGCCGAAGCCGATTCGCGGTCCCAGTTCCGCTTTGCGATGTTGTATCCGACGCTTGTAGTGTCGCTCGCGTTTGTCGTGTTGGTGGTGTTGGCTTTCACCGTGGTTCCCTCCTTTGCGAGAATGTATGACGAGTTCGGATTACAGCTTCCCGCTCCCACGCTGTTGTTGATTTGGATTAGCGAATCGATTACGAACGATCCATTGACCGCATTGGCGGTTATTGTGGCAGCCGTCGCCGGCGTATTTGGTGTTTACGAGCTATGCCTTCGCTTTTCCTTAGGCCTGCGTTTGCTTGGGCGTTTCGCAGCGGGAAACACCGGCAGCGTGGCGGCAATGGCCAAGTTTGTGAACCAGTTGGCGGAGATGTTGGAGATGGGCGCGTCGGTGCCCGAGTCGTTGTGGTTCGCCGGACAAACCTGTGGCAACCGGCAGCTACGGAATCTCGCCGTCCATCTAGCAAATCATGCGAATCAAGGCTCGACGCCGCTACACGAATCCTCGGTGTCACATCAATTACCCGCGAATGTGATTGATGTACTATCGTTCGCGCAGGACGGAAAACCCAACACCGTCGTGCTTCGTGAAATATCGACGATGTATCGTCAACGGGCGCGGACGCGGGTCGATTGGATGAGCGGGATTGCGTCTCCGATTGCAACCGTATTAGTCGCCGCGATGGTGGCGTTTGTCGTGCTTTCGCTATTCATGCCCCTCGTTAGTCTCGTATCGGGGTTGTCCTAATGATCGACTCAATTTTGCATGCTTGGTACACCTGGAGCCGGCGGTGGAAGTTAACGCCGTGGTGGCCCAGTGACACTCGCAGCATGTGCCAGCAGTCGCTGATTCGAATGTTGGCGGTGGCAATGTCCCAGCGTCTGGAAATGTGGCGAGTCGTGGGAAATCTGGCTCAAGAGCATCGTGGTTCTTATCGGCGACGTCTGCTTCGGCTGGCAAAACGGCTTGGCGAAGGCAGTTCGCTGATCGAGGCGCTCGAACAGACGCCGAGCGTGCTGACCCAGGACGCAGTGTTGGCGATCCGTGTGGCGACCCAAAACGGCACGTTGCCGCAAACACTCACGCGGATGGCGCAACACCACGACGAATCTCTCAACCGCCGCCAGTCGCATCTGCGGCAAATTGTGATTTACGGAGCAATCATCGCGATCGTGATGACGCCGATCTTATTGTTGGTGCTGATCAGTTTGGTTCCGATGCTGTTGAAAATGGTCGGTGAAGTCGGGGATGCGGAAGGTGAATTTGTCCTTCCATGGACGTTTCATCTGCTGAACAACCTCAGTGTGTTTGTCTCTAATGCCGGGGTTTGGTTGGGGCTCGCTTTTATTGCCTCGGTGGTAATTGTCTTTAGTCCGCTTTCCGGCATGCTTCGCCGATTCGCCAATCGAATGTTCCCGGCGGCAAACGCGACCGGACGCAATGCAGAACTAATGCGAGTGTTGGCAGATAGCATCGATGCCGGGCGCCCCATGCCCAGTGCGGTGTCAACGCTGGCCCGCTATCACTTCGATCCTCGCATTCGCCAACGATTGTTACTGGTTCGCAACGAAGTCGAACAAGGTGCCGATTTGTGGAGCAGCATGGCCGAAGCACGGCTAATCACCACGGCCGAGGCGAGTGCGATCGCACGGCTCAATTCAAAGCCGGCTATCAGTTGGATGCTACGGCGTTTGGGACAGTGGAAACGCGAGCAATTTGATCGTCGTTGTGAGCGGTGGCTGAGCCTTGTGCATCCTGTTTTGATCATCCTGGTCGCATCCATCGTCGTTTTAGTGTGTGTGGGGTTCTTTGAGTTCCTTATTCAGCTGACCTATTTTGTTTCAAAGCCTCAATTTGAACTATGAACAGTTTTACAAGACAAATTGTCAATCGACACCGGCGTGGGCGACCTCGGCAGCGTTGCGGGTCTACGTTGTTCGAACTGATGGTCACCGCGACCTTGGTGGTCAGCGGCGTCGGCATGGTCGCTCCGTTAACGGTTCGCTGTGGACGATTGTGGCAACAGACACGGCATCGCCAAATGGCACTTGATGAATTGACCAATCACATGGAACGGTTGATCGCATTGCCGACCGAGGAACTCGAAAAACAAGCCGGCGCGGTTGCGATGTCCGACGCCGCGCGGACGTTGCTTCCTGATGCTGTGATGGAAGCAGCAGTTGTTCGCAGCGATAACGAATCGCAATTGCATCTATCGATCGACTGGAAACGCGTCGGCAATCCAGAACCTTTGACATTGGTGGGTTGGATTAAAAGCGAGGACGATCAATGAAGCGAGATCAGCAAGGACACACTCTGATTGAATTGGTCGTTTCGATGGCCGCCGGCAGTACGCTGATGGCGCTAGCGATTGGATTGGTTCACCAAACGATGACGATGTCCAACGTCTCAAGCGAACGTGCCAGTCATGATCGTGATTCGCAGCGTCTCGTTGAACAATTTCGCTGGGATGTCCATCACAGCGAAGAGGTCCAAAATACAGCGGATTCGTTTGTCGTGGTGCGAAATGACGCACACACGGTGGACTATCAGAGCGAGGGAAATGAGGTGATTCGCATTGAACACCGCGATCGCAACGAGGTGCGACGGGAAAGCTACACCCTAGCCGAATCGTATGTCGCGACGTTTTCTAAGAAACAAGATCAGCAGCAAGCAACGCTCGAAATTCGCTACGTTCCCGATCAGCGTGGTTACGCGGACCGTGTGGATCGCCAAATCACTGCGACCGCCGGTCGCTACCGTCCGTTGGTGAATCTTGGCGATCGCGACGATGCTGTGACACGTGCCCAGGAGTCGCCATGAGACGTCTTTCCACTTACATCCCTGCGGTCGGTGGTGGTCGGTACCGAATCCGACGCCGCGGCATCGTGCTTATTTGCACGCTAGTTTGTTTGATTGTGGTGTCAACGCTGGTGATGACCAGCGTGGCATCGGCGGTGCGTGGCCAGCGTGAAACCTTGCGTCGACATCAATCGATGCAAACCGAGTGGTTGTTGGATGCGGGGATCAATCGCGCCATCGCCCAGATCGCGGCCGACGATCAATACGAAGGCGAAAATTGGATCCCTGCGTTTGAGAACTCGCGTTTTGCCAAAGCCAACGTTGAAATCAGCGTTACAGCGGCCAGCGGCGATGATGATTCATTAAATCTGGTTTTGGTCGACGTGGTTGCCACGTTGGCACGATCGGTGGACAGCCCTGCGATGGAAATCGCAACCCGCACACAAAAAAGTTACACGTTCCAAGTTTCAAAATCGAATCCTCAATCCGCACTAACCAACGATGAGTAGAACCATGCATACACGAACAATAAATCGGCTCAACTCGACCTCTTCCTTTGCTGCAATATCCGACATCCGCGCGCATCGGAGCTTCGCCGCTAACCGGTCAACCAACGGCTTCACCCTCGTGGAATTGTTGGTTGTGATCGCGATCATCGGAGTCTTGGTTGGGTTGTTGTTGCCCGCGGTGCAGGCGGCCCGCGAGGCGGCTCGTCGATCTTCGTGTCTGAACAACATGATGCAGATCGGGCTCTCGGTGCATCATCACGATTTCAGTCACGAGCGGTTGCCGGCCGGAGTGATCAGCGAAACAGGCCCCGTGCGGAACGAGCCAATTGGCGCGCACATAAGTTGGATGGTGCAGATATTGCCGTTCATCGAACAGCAAAGCATGTTCGAGCACTTTGACCAGGAGGCCGGTGTCTATGCCACGGTCAACAGCCCGGTACGGGTGAGAAACATTGCGACGTATCTGTGCCCATCGTTTCCATCGGCGAAGTCCGACTTCTCGATACCGCTAGACGACAGCATGGAACCGGGATATGCGGCGATCTCGAACTATGCGGGCTGCCACCATTCGGTCGAGGCTCCGATCGACTCGAACAACAATGGGATGCTGTTTCTAAACAGTCATTTGCGTTACAGCGACATTCGTGACGGCAGCTCACAAACGATCATGATTGGCGAAATGATTCCTTACCGCAATTCACTTGGATGGTGTTCCGGAACCCGAGCGACGCTTCGTAATACGGGCTCGAAGATCGAAGGTCCTAATCGCTATTTTGATCTCAGCCTTCAAAGCGATCGTGAACTGGGGTCGCTCAAAGTGGGCGGTTTTGGGAGCGCGCATCAAGGCGGCGGAAACTTTGGTTTCGCAGACGGTTCAACCCGATTTTTGAGTCAAAACATTGACCCTAAATTGTTTACACAATTGGGCGACCGTGCAGATGGCGAGTTGCTGGTCCAGGATAGTTGGTAGCTCAAAATGCCACCCGTTCGGCCCGGCTGCCGATCGTTAAGCGGGCCCGGCATCGTGGTTGTAATGGTCCCGGTACTCGGCTTGGACCTTCAAGATCTCGGGTACCGCAGCAAAAAAGGCGTCCAGTACTCGGGGGTCAAAGTGGCTGCCTCGGCTCTCTTCGAGGATCGAGAAACATTTCTCGCGTGGCATCGCTTGTTTGTAAGGACGTTCGGATGCGAGTGCGTCGTAGACGTCCGCCACGGCGGTGATGCGGCCTTCCAATGGGATGTCTTCGCCAGCCAATCCTAACGGATAGCCTGAACCGTCGAATTTTTCGTGATGCGTTTGTGTGATACTGGCCGCCAATCGCATCAACGAACCACTGTCGCGTTGAACCGGACATTCCTCTTTTGACGAGCGTCGCCGCGAACTGCCGTCGTTGATCGTATGCGGTTTGATGATTTGGTGACCGAGTTTGACGTGCGTTTGAATCACAGCAAATTCACTCGGCAGCAAGCGGCCAGGTTTCAGCAAGATTGCGTCGGGCACTGCAATTTTACCCACATCGTGAAGCTGGGCAGCAAGCTCAATGTCTTCGACATACCAATCGGGCAGCCCGAGTTTGCTGGCGATCAATCCGGCAAAGCGACCGACCCGAATCACGTGATTTCCGGTGTCGTTATCGCGAAGTTCGGCAGCGCGAGCCAAACAGTAAATGACTTCGCGACGTGAACGCTCGAGGTCCGCAGTACGCTGCTGGATCGTTTCTTCGAGGTCTTCGGTGTGATGTTGCAGTTGGTCTTGGTAGCACTTGTTCTGTAACGCATTGCGAACACGAGGCGCCAATTCCATCGGATCGACGGGTTTGATTAAAAAGTCAGTGGCGCCGAGTTCCAAACAAGACAGCTTGACCGAGGCATCGTCGTTGGCGGTCAGAATCAGTACGGGAAGATGGCGGAATCCCGGACGATTCCTCAGTTCACGCAGAATTTCAATGCCGTTCGCATTGGGCATGTTCACATCGAGCAGCAAGACGTCTGGTCCCGCGGCAATGATCGATTGCAACGCGTTGGCGGTATCGACGGTCGTTTCAAAATTGCTATATCCGGCCGCTTGCAGGTGTTTCTTGGCAACCAAGACGTTCACCGGCTCATGATCGACAATCATGATTTTGCCATCCAACACTTCCAC
>NZ_JBFHFD010000044.1:0-26421 GCF_041583735.1 Novipirellula sp. | reverse complement strand
TTAGCGGCCAGCCAAGGCCGTCGCGTGTCAACGAATCCCAGTGACGCGACCGGTATTTATTTTGCCGCTGATGGCGAGAATCCGACGTACGCCGAACTTGGACGTATGATCGGCCGAACGTTTGGACGTTATCATGCCTGGGTGATCCGCAGTCCCAAAACGGCGGTGTGGTGTATCGCGGCGGTCAACGAACTTGTTTCTCATGTGACTCGCCACCCCAATATTCTCAATCTGGATAAAGCCCGCGAAGCGACGGCGGGTTCATGGACCTGTTCCAGTGAAGCACTCAATCGCGATACCGGTTTTGTTCCTGACCAATCGCTGTATCAACGACTTGCCCAAACCGCTCAGTGGTATGTCGAGCAGGGCTGGCTGCAAGCCCCTCGCCAAATGCAGCCGACTTTCAAGGGACGTCACCCGACCGTTTCCTAAATCCGGCCCATCCATTGACTCGTCATCCCAGTGTGGATGACTTCCACGTCGCAGATGGCATCCGAATTATCCACGGAGCCGTTTTTGGAAGCGCGCGACGCTCAAGGTGAGGACAACCACCCCACAAATGCTGAGCCCGATCACCCACGGCATCAGATCGATGAGGTCCGCCCCCCGCAGCACCACGCCACGAAGAATTTCAATGTAGTAAGTCACGGGGATCGCAAACGTCACCAAGTAAATCGGTAGTGGCATTTCGCTGCGGGGAAACACAAAGCCCGACAACAACACCGAGGGCAACATGATCACAAAGGCAAACTGGAACGCTTCGAGCTGGGTTTTCGCAATCGTCGAAACTAATAACCCCAAGGCCAATGAACTAGCGAAGCGAAGCCTACCAACGCGTACGGAAGCAACTTGCCAAGCAACAATCCAGTGCGTCCCACCGGTGTTACGAACAATTGCTCGAGGGTGCCAAGTTCCCGTTCGCGGACAACGGCGAACGAGGTCAGAAACAGCGTGACCAACTGCAGGATGATTCCAACCAAGCCAGGGACAAAGAAATGCGAGCTATCCAAATCTGGGTTGTGTAACATGCGTGTTCGCACATCGATCGGTAGCGCACCGGTACCGAACGCGTCGCGGGCGGGAGCCAATTGCAACGCATCTCCTTTCTTGCGTGCCAATTGGATCGACAAATTCATTCCCAACAGTTGCGCGGTGCTTTGTGCCGTCATCGCCACCTGCGAATCACTGCCATCAATCAAAACCTGCAAACGAGTTTGTTCGCCTCGCAACAGTTGGTCGACATAATTTGGTGGAATGCGGATCCCCACCTTTGCATTTCCCGATGAAAGCGATCGCTGAAATGACTCTTCATCCCTGACGTGACCGTTGATTTGGAATCGACGCGTATTTTCAAACGCAGCGGTTAGCTCTCGCCACAGTTGACGGCCATCCATGTTAAAGACGACCGTCGGGATGTGCTCAATCTGTGTATCAATCGCGTAGCCAAAAATGATCGTTTGCATCGCCGGGATCACCAGCATAAAAAATAGCGTCGTCGGTTGGCGGCGAATGTGCACGAGTTCTTTGATCAACACTGCCCACAACCCGGTCCACGTCCCGTGCGTGGTGGCGGCCGACTCGGATACCGAACCCTACAATTGATTTGCAACAACGGGTTTGCGAGAGGTTACAGGCGAATCCGTCGCATCGGGGATAATGGGTGAGGAGGCTTCGTTTGATTCGGCTTGCGAACTTGATCGCCGCTCGGCGTTGCGAGTCAACGTGACAAAGACATCTTCCAAGCTGGGAGCAATTTCACGCGTCTCTTCCGCAGGGGAGATATCGAGTTGACGCAGCACGTCCGCGGGCGAGCGTGTTTGATCCATCAACACGTGGATCGTCTCGCCGAACAAGGTAGCATCGTGGACTTCGGGGACCTGACGAAGCGGCACGAGGTGACGCGCCGGACTCGGCAACCGGATTTCGAACCGCCGCGTTCCCGCCGGATTCACTTCGGGTAACTCTTTCAATTGATGAGGCTTGCCTAGGACCAATAGCCTCGACTGATAGAGATAACCGACTTCGCTGCATCGTTCCGCCTCATCCATGTAGTGCGTCGTGACAAACAGCGTCACCCCACGGCCAGACAATTCGAACAACAAATCCCACAACTGTCTGCGGGCGACGGGATCAATGCCTGCGGTCGATTCGTCAAGAAACAACACTTCGGGTTCGTGAATCAACGAACACGCCAATGCCAATCGCTGTTTCCATCTGCCGGACAACGTACGCGTCAACTGAGGCAGTCGATTTCCCAACCCCGTCAAGCCGAGCACTTGATCGCGTCGCTGCAATAATTGATCTGCATCGAGTCCGTAGATGCGGCCGTAAAAATCGAGGTTCTCTTGGACCGACAGATCGCCATACAGACTGAATTGTTGCGACATCTAACCCACTCGCGGCTTGATCCGTTCCGCATCGCGGCGGATGTCTAACCCAAGCACATTCGCATCACCCCCACTCGGCGGCAAAATCCCAAGTAACATGCGAATGATCGTCGATTTCCCGCTGCCGTTGGGTCCCAACAGACCAAAAATGGATCCGCGTTGTACCGCAAAACTAACGTCACGGACGGCCACCAGCGAACCGAAAGAACGCGTCAGCGAGTGAACATCAATAACAGCGTCAGCATCGGGATCGGATGCTGGGTACGAATCAGCGGACGATGGATTCATTCGCCGGCACCTGCCGAATCCAACCAGACATCGGCCATCAAACCGGGACGCAATTGATCCAAGCGATCATCGGTCGGGCTTTTAATATGCAATTCTTCTTTTTGACGCCGGATCGCATCGAGCTCCGCCTGTGCCGCATCTCGTGATGCTTTGGCTTGTTCGATTTCCTCAGGGCGATAACCGTGCAGCATCATTTGCCAAGCTTGACGTGCCTGTTCGACATTCGCCGCCGCCTCGCGCAGTTCTTCTTCGCGAGTTCCGGCTTCCAGCAGACGGAGTTCCTGCTGTCGAACGACGACGTTCGCCGAAGCCGCCTCGAGTGCCTTTTTAGCATTGTCAATGCTCCTGAGTGGAAACCGCATTATTGCGAGCCAGCTTTGATTGTCGCTCGAAGGTTTGTTCGGCAAGTCGTTTGGCGGTTTCAGCGAGCACCAATCGGCCTCGCGCCGCTTCGATTTCCTCCTTGCGAGGCCCCTGGGTCAACAGATCGAATCTCGCTTGCAATTGATCCAATTTCGCTTTGGCTTGCAGCTTTTCTTCTTCGCGAAAACCTGTGACAAAACGAGCCAGTTCGGCTTCGCGTGCCGCCAGTGCAAACTCCAACCGAGCTTCGCGTTCCAAAAGATCAAAAGGTTCCAGTTCCACCAGCACATCGCCGCTTTGAACCGTTTCACCTTCCTCGACCAGCACGCGAGCGACACGTCCACCGACGCGAGAGCCGAGCCGAATCTCGTCAGCTTCGATGACGCCCGAAACGTGGGCGGGCTCAGCCGACCATTTGCTGTAATACACCAAGGCGACAAGCACACCGATGAACAAGCTGACAAGAACAAATCGCTTGGTCATACAGGTAGCCTCACGGGGATTACAATATTCCCACGACTACGAAAACATATTCTCGCAGAAAACCGATGCGATAACTCCATCCGGGCAAAGATCAACCTCGACGCGCAAACGCAACGATTTGTTGCGAGTTGATCGCTCCGGATTGGCGATTCAATTCGTTGCCGCGTTGGAACAGAATCATGGTCGGAATGCCTGTGATTCCAAACTGAGACGAAATCTGCGGAGCATCTTCAGTATTCAGCTTGGCCAGGATCATCTGAGCCGACAACTCTTCGGCCGCCGTCGCAAACGCAGGTGCCATCATCCGACACGGGCCACACCATGGTGCCCAAAAATCGACAAGCACCGGCAGCTCGGTGCGTGTGATGAACTTCGCGAACAAATCTGCAGACAAGTCCACGGGATGGTTCGGTAGCAGCGAGGTTTTGCACTTGCCACAAACCGGTTTGTCCGTGAACTTTGACTTGGGCACCCGATTCACTGCCCCACATTCCGAACAGACGAGATTCACGGTAGACGTTCCTTGTTGAGTGTCTTGATTGCGAATGAGGTTTGCGATGGCAGTCGTACTGTCATCACCCTGGCAAACGAGCAAACCGGGTGCCAGCTAATGGCGAATATTATCGCAGCGGATCGCGCATCTTGCCGGACCTGCGTCGCGTGTCGCGACTTGATTCGGCCTGCGAATATGCCATCGGCGGCACGTCGGTTGCGTTGCTATGATTGCATCCGTGCCGCAGCTCCCTTTGTTATATTTAAAAACGTTACCGAACACACGCCCATGGATCTAATCGACGTCCCCCAACTCGTCCGTAATGCCGACCGATTTCGCGAAGTCGTGGCGGTGCTTGCCAAACACGGATTGGCCGACTGGTTGTCCAACATCCCGATTCCTTGGCTCAACCGCATTCGAGGCCATTGCGAGGACGAGGAACTGACGACGGAGCAGCGAATTCGTGTCGCGATGACCGAGCTTGGAACCACCTTTGTTAAGCTTGGCCAAGTCCTCAGCACGCGTCCTGACTTGGTGGGAAAACCGCTCGCCGATGAACTGGCCCAACTGCGTGCGAACACTCCCGCCGACGAAGCCAACGTGGTGGTGGCGATGATCGAATCAGAACTGGGGGCCACGATCGACACCCTGTTTGCCGAGTTTGAACCGGCGGCGATGGCGTCCGCTTCGATCGGGCAAGTCCATCGGGCGACGCTACACGAGGGTCAATCGGTCGTCGTCAAGGTTCAACATGCCGGTATCGAACAACGCATTGTCAATGACTTGGAAATCATGACAAAATTGGCCGAGATCGCCGAACAGCAATCGACGCGGCTGCGTCCATATCGCCCTGTGCATACGATGCGAGAGTTCCAACGAACCTTGATGAAGGAGTTGAACTTTGATCGCGAGTTACGAAACATGGAGCGTTTTCGACGGAACTTTGCCGACGAACCGGGGATTCGATTCGCCAAAGCCTACCCCCACCTCAGCTCTCGCCGAGTGCTGACGATGGAGCGTTTCGAAGGGATCAGTCTATCAGAGAAGTCGCAACTCGAAGCGTCCGGGATCGATTTGGACGCGATGGCCCGCCGCGGTGCCAGTCTGTTTGTGGAGATGATCTTTCGCGACGGTTTCTACCACGCCGATCCCCACCCAGGAAACTTGATGGTGTTGGCCAATCCGCTGCCCGGAGTCTCCGGCAGCGATGGGCTCACGGAATTAGGCATCCTCGATTGCGGCATGGTGGGACGCATCGATAATGAATTGCGAAACTACCTTGAATTGGGTTTGATTGCCGCTGTCGGACAAGACGCAGCCAAGATCACCGAAGTGGTTGCAAGTGTGGGCGAAGTTCCGATTGGGTTTGATGAACCTGAGTTGATGTCGGCGATCCAAGAATTGATCGACGAATACGCGTATCAATCACTTGGCGAGTTTGATTTGAGTGGCTGTCTGCACGAGATCGTCGAGATTATTCGCGAACACCGTATCTATCTGCCCGCCAAAGTGGCGATGTTGCTAAAGGTGTTGGTGATGTTAGAGGGGACGGCGCATCAGTTGAGCCCCACCTTTTGTTTGGCTGAATTGATCGAACCGTATGGCAAAAAAGCGATGTTACGTCGTTTTTCGCCCAAAAAAGTCTACGCTCGGATCAAGTCAAACGTCGACGACTGGGAACATTTGATGAGTGTATTGCCCAAAGATGCGGCAGACATTTTGCACAATTTCAAACGTGGAAAATTTGACGTTCACCTGCAACATCGACGGCTCGAACCCATCGTCAACCGACTCGTGCTGGGGATTTTGACGGCAGCATTGTTCATCGGTTCAGCCTCGTTATGCAGCAGTCTGGTGCCGCCGCTGTTACTGGGCATCTCCGTCCCCGGATTTATCGGATGTGCCGTCGCCGTGATGATGGGGTACGGCATCACCCGTTCCATCCGTCATTCACACCGCATCGGCGACGACGATTAAGTGGTGCCCATCCGCTGGATGCGAAACGGATGGCATCATCCCAACCACCGCACCGCCGGATCTTTGCCCTGCGGCGGTTCGGCCTGTCGATGTGACGACAGGGGGCCTAACCGGTCTCGCGAATTATAACAGGCCTCCCTTACTAACAGGCCTCCTCTTCTAACAGGCCTCCTCAAGTGCGTTCTTTAGCATCGCGACTTTCGCCATCGCTTGATGGTGATGCTTCTTCATTCGCTCGTGAGCGTTCTGTTGACGCAGATGCAATTCGGACTGCTTCGCGTGCTGGTCGTTCATTCTGCCGTCAATCGCCGCGTCAGAACCGTGTTGCAAACTGGCCGCCAAATTTTTCTCATGAGCCTCGAGCGACGTTTTCAGTGATGCCACGGCGTTAGCATGCTCGTCGAGTGCTTTGCCATGCTCATTGATCCGTTTGACCGCCTCCTGCAATTGCACAATCGCTGCACAATGTTCCATTCGCCAATTCTGGATGTCTTCGCTCCAGCACTCGACGTCACTTTTCCAATGACGATGGTCGGCGTGGGATTCGGCGGCGGAGTTAACACTGATGGTCATTGGCTAGGGTCCTTGTGTGTCGATTGTTTGTTTCTTGGAAACATCACCGTCTCGTAAAAGCAACACACGTACCAAAGCGAATCCCAGTCTGGCAAACGCCACAATGTCTGGCGCAGCAGCGTGTCCCCCCTGCAAAGGTCCATATGCGGTCGGGCACCTACGCCCATCTTTTCGTCCATATGTGCGAATCCGACACATGCGATAGCAAGCTGGGCGTGTGCGTTAGCGTCTCTGTTTTTGCGTGACGCAAATTCGCGTGCCATTTTCGCCGCAAAGCACGCAAGGACAGCGGACGGTATAATCGACGACTTCGCCGACGCCCCCTTCTCGTCCCGCCCCAACCCCCAACCTATTTTTTGCAAAGCCATCCATGCCAAACTGTTTTAACAAGCTTCGATATTGCCACAGAGGGTGGCGTCTCCTGCGAAACCACTCCGCTGCAACCACGCTTGCCTTAGTCCTCGGAATTTGCAGTTTGCCATCGTTTGCCGAGGAGATGCCTCGGGTACTGGATTCCAATTGGCAGTTAACCCAAATCGCGTCCGAGCCTGATTTGGTGACGCCCACGGGATGCTGTCTCGACGACCATGGGCGACTGCTGGCAATCGAATGCCATACCCATTTCCCGCCCGATGATTACGACGGTCCAAAAACGGATCGCATCTACCGCTTTGACGACAGCGATGGCGACGGGGTGCTTGACCGACAACGTCTCTTTCACGAAGGAGGCGTGGCAACGATGAACATCGTAAATTTAGGCGAAGGCTGGTTTGCCGTTTCCACGCGAAGCGAACTGGTGAAACTTCGTGACTCGGATGACGATGGCATCGCCGATCAACACGTCGTGCTGCTGACGCATAAAACGTCGGCAAACTACCCGCACAATGGACTCGGCGGACTAACACTCGGACCCGATGGATGGCTGTACGTGGGGCAAGGCGAAAACTTTGGCGAACCCTACCAACTCATCGGCAGCGACGGATCGAAACAAGTCGGCGGTGGCGAAGGAGGCAACGTGTTTCGCTGCAAAACCGATGGCACTCGTGTGGAACGTGTCGCCACCGGATTTTGGAATCCGTTTGGATTGTGTTTTGACTCGGCCAACCGACTGTGGGCCGCCGGGAACGATCCCGACTCGATGCCGCCCAATCGCTTGATGCATATCGTCCCCGGCGGCGATTATGGATTCCAGTTTCGTTTTGGCCGTGCGGGTATCCATCCACTTCAATCATGGAATGGCGAATTCCCCGGCACGTTGCCGATGATGGCGGGAACCGGCGAAGCGGCCTGCGCGGTGATCCAGCTCGATTCTCATTTGTGGGTCACCAGTTGGGGTGATAATCGCATCGAACGCTATTCACTCGATCCCAAGGGTGCATCGTGGACGAGCAAAACGGAAGTCGTTGTCCAAGGCGACGAAAACTTTCGCCCCGTTGCGATGGCGATCGCCAAAGACGGTTCGCTCTACTTCACCGATTGGGTCGACCGCAGTTACCCCGTGCACGGCAAAGGCCGATTGTGGCGACTGAGTCGTGTTGCGGACGCACCGATCGAAACCAATTCACTGCCTGGATTCACGGTAGCGGAAAAAGAAGCATCACAGTTGGCGGAATCGGAAACCACCACACTCGACGGGCGTTTGTCCGCCCTGCAAAGCGATGATCCGTTCATTCGCCAAGCCGCGATCACAGGCTTGGTCGGTCACGATCAACTGACGGCACTCGGTCAAAAAGCGTTGCCCCATGCCCAGCAACGAGTGGGACAGATGTTAGCGTGGCGATGGAAAGAACTGTGTGATCCGGCGAGTGTTCCTGCGACGACGCGTGAGGCGTTGATTACCGCAGGATTGGAGGCCGATTCGGATGCCGTGGTGTTGACGGCGTTGCGTTGGGCGGCAGAGCGGATGTGCAAAGAGCAACTGCCCGCGATCACGGCGTTATTAAAACAGGATCGTCTATCGCCGCCCGTATTCTCGGCTACGATTGCGACGATCGCTTATTTGGAAACGGGGGGCGCATCGGGAAAGAGCCGCGATCCCGCGATCGAGAAGCGGTTGATCGAATTCGCAGGCGACACCACTCGCTCGGCCCGTCTTCGCGGTCTCGCGTTACAGCGACTACCTTCCGATGCAACCTCGCCGAGTGATCAAGAACTCGGCGGATACGTCGATGGAAAAACCGGCCGCGAACTGTCCCTTGAAGTGGTTCGATTGTTGGTCGCTCGCGGGACCGACCACTCTTTTGATGAACTGGCAAACATTGCAGCGAACGAGATGGTCGACGAACAGACGCGTGCCGACGCGATTGCGGGATTGTCTCCCAAGGCGGCGAGTTACGCGGCGATCATCAATCGTTTGTCATTGCCCAAACAACCTGCGATATTGCGGGCGGAAGCGAAGCGAGTTCGCAACACGAACGTTCGCCGCGACAATGCGGCTCGCCCGAGCCGAGAAAACATCGCGGGATGGATGCAATTGGTCGGCCACAGCCAACAGGTGGACGCCGGACGCCGCGTGTTCTTTCGCCGCGGATGCTCGAATTGCCACATGCACTCAGGCCGTGGGACCAACACGGGGCCCGACCTGACGCGAGTGGCGGGGCAGATGACTCGTCCTCGAATGCTCGAATCAATTTTGAATCCTAGCAAAGAAGTGGGGCCGCTGTACGTTCCCTGGAACGTGCTGACGAGCGATGGTCATGTTTTGACGGGATTAAAAATGGATCGTCCTGGGGCTAAGAATCGACTGCGTCTGCAGGGAGCCGACGGCAATATTTTTGAAGTGCCACGAGAACAGATCGAGCAACTGCAACCAAGTGAAAAATCGATCATGCCCGTCGGACTCGAAGACAGCATGACGCTCGACGAATTGGCGGACCTGATTGCCTTTCTGAGTGAGAGTGATTCGTAAGGCGAATAAGAGCTTCGTCCTGATTTGACCTTGAGAGGCGGAGCCATAATGGCAGCGGGCAATTGACCTACGAAACCTCGGCAAAGAGAATAGTCAGGCTGTGTGTTTAAAAAATCACGCGTCGCGGTACAAAACATTTCCTTCGCTCCTCGACCCACGGAACTAAAATGATTCACTCGCTAGCCCGCACGTCGTGCCGGTCAACACGTCTGGCTGGCGTCCCACCAAAACGCTGGCGGGCAGTCTTACGCGGCGGTGCTCGATTTGCCGTCGCGATGACGTTGGTCGCTTGTTTTTTTGTCGTCGAAACGCCGCAGCTGAGTGCTCAATCCGCCGAGCGTCCCAATATTGTGTTCATGTTGTCCGACGACATGGGCTGGGCCGAGCCCGGTTTTAATGGCGGCAATGCCGAGTTGACACCGAACATGGACCGGCTGGCGAGCCAGAGTGTGAAACTAACTCAGTTTTATACGCATTCGGTTTGTGCACCGAGCCGGGGCGCACTGATGACGGGACGCTACGCGTTCCGCAATTGGATGGATTGGCGAAGTGAAGATTTTGGCAAACCGAGCTACCTGGAAAAGCTGGGCTTGACGCTTGCAAAAAACGAACGCGGCGAAGAGACGCGGCGAATCCATGCACTGGATACCAAAGAACGTACCGTGGCGGAGGTATTGTCGGACGTCGGCTATTTCACCGCGATCACAGGCAAGTGGCATTGTGGCGAATGGTTGCCCGAACACTTACCGATGGGACAAGGTTTTGATCATCAATACGGTCACTATGCTTGGGGGATCGACTACAACAACTACACCATTCCTCACAACGCCCCGGCGCGCTATGCGGTTTACGATTGGCACCGCAATCAGCAACCGATTCAAGAGCAAGGGTACACCACCGATTTGATCGCGAACGAAGCGGTGCGGTTGATTTCGGAGCGAGCGGGTCAAGCGGATGCAAACACTGCTAAACAACCGTTCTTTATTTATGTGCCGTTTAACGCCGTCCATGGACCGATCGAACAAGTGCCGCGATACACCGACAAATACACACCGCGTGAAGCAGCGCTGAAGTGTTTGGATGATGCGATCGGACGAATTGTCGGTGCAGTGGACCAGCATGGCTTTAAGCAGACCACGTTGGTGATCTTTGCCAACGACAATGGCGGTTTGACCGAAGAGATGAATCGGCCTTACCGCGGAACCAAGAACACAACCTTCGAAGGCGGCGTGCGAGTTCCCTGCGTGATGCGGTGGCCTGGACATATTCATCCCGGCTCGACCAACGACGCGATGATTCACATCGTTGACCTGCTACCCACGTTTGCCAATATCGCCGGCGGCGACGCGAGCGGCCCCTATCCGATTGATGGGATCGACATGACCGAGACGATTGTCCATGGAGAGGCGAGTCCGCGAGAGGAGATTATTTTTGAAGTCAGCGGCAGCGTTCGGTTGCCAACGATTCGCTCGGGTGATTTCAAATTGATGGGCGAGATGTTGTTTAACGTCGCAAACGATCCGAGTGAAACAACCGATGTCGCGGAGCAGCATCCTGATGTGGTCGCTCGGTTGTCGGCACGTTTAAAGCAAGCGGGCAGCGAGCGACCGCCGCTAGGCGAGAAGACGATGTTGATGGACCCGCCGCTGCCGTATGTTTACGGGATGCAGGAAAACAAATCGGCTCCGGATTGGTTGATCAAATCCGTGAACCAGGTTCGCAAAACCCAGCCAACCGAGTGGGCTCCTGGGACGACACCTTGGCCACAGGCACCGCAAGGAGCCACGATCATTTACACCGGCGACGGCCGCTAACCAGAACGGCCGGGGAGGGCTGGTGACACTGAAACTTGTAGCGTCTATTCCCTAACACTCCGAACCCCACCCAGAGCCGGCTACCGCCGACTCTGACCTCCCCTTTGGGGAGGTGAATTCGAACGCGTGTGACTCACTAATGTCCTCCACCACGGCTGCCCAATCGCACTCCGACGCTCCCAAGCTGAGCTTTGGGATGGTGGCAGGGATCTGTGCGGTGCTGCTGTTTGGCATGCTGTTTGGTGCGTCGCTGTGGGTTCTAGCGGCGGTGGCCGCCGCGATTCTTGTCGGAGTCAATTGGTTCCTTGCCAACAGCTGGACAGATTCGACTGTCGCGGTGCGGCACAGCGGGAATGTCGAACACAAACTCGGCTCGGTGATCGACGTCGAAATCATGCTTACCAATCAAAGCCGGTTGCCGATCTTGTGGATCTTGGTCGAAGACTTGCTGCCGCGGCCAGCGATCCAGGTCGGCGCGGTTTCGACATCGGCGCTCGAGATCGACGGCGACCGAGTGCAGGTGATGATGCTGTGGGCAGGCCAATCGAAATCGCTGCATTACAAAGTGACATGTCGTCGACGAGGCTACTTTCAAATCGGGCCGACGGTACTAGAAACGGGTGATCTGATGGGGCTGTATCGACGCTATCGCGTTGGCACCGAGCCTCAGTATGTCACGGTGTTGCCCAATGTGGTGGCGTTATCGACATACGATATTGGGTCAAGGCGTCCGATCGGCGAGATCCGAATGCGGGACAATGTAATGGACGATCCCACGCGACTGCGGGGCATTCGTCGATGGCAGACCGGCGATCCGCTTCGCAGTGTTCACTGGGCCGCCACGGCGAGGACCGGAACACTGCATAGCAAAATCTATGAACCCTCGTCGATTGCCGGGGCAACATTGGTATTGGATTTACACGTCGCGACCAATCCATCGAAGCATGAACCGGTGCGAAGTGATTTGGCGGTGACCGCAGCCGCTTCGATTGCCCATGCACTGCATGATGCGGGTGAACCGTTTGGCTTGGTCACCAATGGACGCGACGCAGCCGACCGAATCCGCACCGAAGGCTGGGTGGGTGATTATCGAGTCCGCGACCAAGTGACGGCAGCTGCGTCGATGCGAAACGAAAGTGATCGTTTGATGCCGGTCGCACAGCCTGCGACACGAGGCCCCGTGGCGCTGCGTGAAATGATCCGCACGTTGGCACGACTCGAGCGGACCGACGGGCTAACGCTGGCCGAGTTGTTGGTCGAAGCGGAATCCAAAATTTCGTCCGAAACGACGGTGTTGGTGATCCTGCAGCACTGTCCGCCTGAGTCGTTGGCGGCATTGATCGGATTGTCACGTCGTGGCCGAGCCGTTGCGGTGATCATCAATGCACTGGATATCAACGACTATTCCGCAGCCGCAGGCCCCTTGATCGCCAGCCGAATTCCAACGTTTCACTTGGCATCGGCTGACGCCGTATCGGACGTCTGCCGCGAAGTGATGACACGATAGCAGCAGCTGAAGTCCCCGTCGTTTTCGTAGTTCTTGTAGGCCGGAACGCAGCGGAGCGAAGCGGAGTTTCGGCGCGGCGGCGGTATTTACCCTCCGACCTGGATAAGACTGCCGAGGCAACATCCAGAATTCCGCTGGCGTACTGTCACCTCTCCCAAACGCAGTTTGGGAGAGGTCGAGCAGAGCCTTTAGCGATTGCTCGGGTGAGGGGCGACCGAGCAATCCGAGTCGAACGCCGCATCAAGCTTGCGCGGTCGGCCCTCACCCGGACGAGGCCTGTGGGGCCCGTCCGACCTCTCCCAAGCTGACGCTCGGGCGAGGTAACGTGCGGTTCCTAAACGCCTAATGGAGACCACTGGTTGCGCTGAACTTACACTGCCTGATTCTCCCCCCTCTGATGACTCACTAGTGAACGGACCTCCCCAAAAACAAGTTTTGGGGAGGTGAAGTGTTCTGACGGATCTGCGTCGCTTGTCGCGACTTGACCCGACGTCTCCGCCTAGGAATTTGACTCGAATGACTTTGCTTCGCTTGAAAAACGTTCGCTTGGTGGGCGGAAACCGAAAACATCAGCGAGCTCACTTGCACTCAACTCGGACAACTTCCCTTGCACGATTTGATACTTCGTGCTGCTTGGATTGGATTGGAACAACTCGGGTGCAACCGACTCGACTTCGATTTTGTCGTCACACCGCTTCATCATTGCCAGCGGTGCACCGCCATAAAAGGACGCCCACATCGTGAACGTGCTCGGAGGCCCGATGATCATGTCGGTTTCCGCCAATGCGTACATGTCTTGCAGCGCAACGCCGGGACCAAATTGCACATCCAATCCGGCAAAGTCCGATTCGTGATAGGGCACATTGGTGCAAACGAGAAACGTCACGCGGCGAGGGGAGAGCTGAGCTTGCACTTCGCGCATTGTTGCCACGTAATCGCGGACTTCATAGTAATAACGGCCATCCAGAAACGTCGCATAGTCGCCTTGGCGAATGTGGATGCCAATCACGACGTCGCTGCTTTGCCGCGTTTGGTACAGACACTCCCCCACCGGCTCACCATGTTCGGGGCCAAGATGGAAATGGTGACGAACGGCCGCGGCATGTTTTGCCAGTAATGATTCGCTACGGAATTGCCATCCCAGTGCCATCACCGGCCGGCCACTCGTTGCGAGTTCGCGAAACGCATCGCTGCCGAGGTCGTAACTCTGGTCACCTTTGATCCGAAGAACATTGGCGGGATAGTTTCGCAGTCGCAACGTATAAAGCGTTTTGGCCGAGAGATAGACCCCCTGGGCCAACCAATCTCGCGTTCGGCGAGACGGTGCCGCCTGCTGGCGTGGCGTCTGATCGGGCTCCGAAACCATCGGGTAGCGGCACCACAAATCGTTGCGTGTCGAGGGAAACAGATCGGCGTATTCGGCAAAGCTTGGGTTGGCGACGGTCACGCCGTACTCGGTCGCCGCAGCGATCATGTGGGCATACAGCCACAATCGGTTACCGAGTTGTCCATAACGTCGGGCAATCACAATCATCGATTTGTCCCAGTCCACTGTTAGGGATGCGTATCCTCAGCCGCAACACATTCGCCACTTCAAAGAAGTGGCGATATTGTTCAAGCTAAGCAAACAAACGCTGTTTAATCTGCCGCCAAACAAACAACATGATCCCCATTAGACCGAGCATCGCCAAACAGAGCCAGAGGATAAAACCGCCCAGAATCGACAGATTCGGCAGGAACCACTGGTTCATCACGCGGTCCCATCCAATCACCGTCATTGCCGCGCCGGCACACAAATAGGGGCCAAACGGCACTCGAGGTTCCCGCGTGATAACAAACTGGAACACCACGATCACAATGGCAGCAAAGGGAGAGAGAAAAAAGGCGGCGACGGCAGCCTGCCATCCTAGAAACGCTCCGATCATGGCCATCAACGTCACATCGCCAAACCCCATCGCTTCCATTCCCATCGCGCTGGACGCAATGATGCGGATCGCCCAAATCACGCCACCACCGACCGCTAAACCGACCAACGAGGTAAACAGCCCATGCCAATGCGCGCCGCCGAGTTGGAAGACAATCGAAATCGCGACCAAACCTGTGACCCAAATGGCGAGCAGCAACTTCCAAGTCGAATGACGCACTAGCCCCGCCAAGAAAAACTCGATCGCTTTGCCAACCCCTTTTCGCAAAATCAAACGACGATCCGCCAAGGCAAAGCACCAACCGCTCCATATCGCCAATCCCGTTAACAGCCCGGTAGGGGTCCACCATTTTCCTAACGCAGGGAACCACGGAGCCTCGAACGTGGCGCGAGCCAGCTCGATCGCAGGACCGCCAATCGGCAACGAAATCGGCATGAACCCCCAGTCGGAAATCGCTCCTAATAGCAAAGCGAACAGTGTGCCGGGGATCGTGATTTCGTCGGGGATCGTTTGCTCGTCAAAGTCAATGAAGGTGGCCGCCACCATCAGTACCAACAACACGGCGTGTCCGAGGAAAACTCGGTGTCCACTTGTGATCAACCACGGCATGCTGAGAACCTGTGGCACACGCAGCGATTCCGCAAGCAGACCGCCATTTTGTGTCTCGAACATGTACAACGCGGGAATCGCAATCGCCAATCCGATCTCGATCAACATCGGTCGGATCCAAAATCCACGGCCATGAACCGCCGCTTCGCGGCGAAGCGATAACCAACCCACTAGCGGAATGCGATCGCTGGCGAGACGTTTTGCCGCTTTAGGCGACGGAGGTGCCCAAGGTGAAATAGGACGTGCGAACCAACACCACGTGTAGATCACATGGTTGGCCAACGCGCCACTGAGCAACCCGAAAATCGCCAGCAACGCTAATCGTAAATTCAGTGAGAGCGTGAGCCAAAAATCAAACACGTGTCGACCCAAAAACGTCCGATGAACCAAAGTAGGCGGGTAGCATAACGGATTTCAAGGGTCGCTTGTAACGGCGGAACCGGCGGGCGATCTTCACCGCAGGTTCGCTGGCAAAGCCGCCTATTTTTGATGACGATACGGATTGAATAGCAAGTAATTCAAATGGCGATACAGATCGCTGTTGGACAACAACTCGGCATGCTTGCCTTCGCCGGCAATCCGTGGCCCGTTTAGTAGCACAACACGATCAGCCGACCGCAATGTTTGCAAGCGCCGTGGCAACACCACCACCAAAGCCCCCGATTCGGCCAATCGCTTCAGCCCCGCCAAACTTGGGTCGTCCGGCAAATGCTCTGCGGGCGGAGGCGGCTCCATCGCGATCACGACAGCAGGCTTATGCAAGATCGCACGGGCAATTCCAATTGCGAACGTAATCTCGGGCGACAACAGCGAATCGCCCACGGTCACGTAGGTGTTGAGCCCTTCGGACAACCGCTGCAATTGCTCGTACACATTCAGACTCTCGAGCACCTCGACCAAATCGCGGTTGTTGATGTCCTCGTCACCACCACGAATGTTTTCCGCGATCGTTCCGTCCCACAGCGGCCCGGACGGCTCAACCCACATCACGTTACGCGCGAGCGCCTGCGGGTGAACGTCCAGCAAAGGGATCCCATCGATCGACACTTGACCTTCGGTTGGACGACCGAACCCCATAATCAATTCCGTCAGCGCTCGGGTCGACACCGTTTCCGTGCCGAGTAACGCCACAAAACTTTTGGGTGTCAACTGCAAGCTCAAATTCCTCAGGATCGCTTTGCCTGTCGAATCCTTCAATGTCACATCATCGATTCGAACCGAGTCGCGAAGCCCCGCCAACCCCACTCGCTGCTCGCTCGGCGCGACATCATCGCTGCGCTGCAGATACAAATAGATCGCATCGCTCGACGGTTCACTTTCCTTTAACTGAAAGGATAATTTGGCGAGTCGATCGGCGCTGACGATCGCACCGCCCAGGGCCAATCCCAAAACGAGTGCCGACGGCACACTCAAACCACTATCACCAATCAACAAATTGGCCCCCAGCCCCAGCAGCAACACCGCCACCGCGACCGAGGTCGCCAGAAACAGCAGCGGCCACAATTGCCCCGAGCGAGATTCTTCGGCAGTCAACCGTCGGTACAACGAATCAAGCTCGGATTCGAACGATCGATCGGCCAACCCCTGCGTTTGCAAACGCGCCAGCAGCGGAGCTTGCCCGACAATCTCGGCCATCCGTCGACGCGAGCGGGGGACCTCCCAATTTGCAATCTCGTCGCCTTTGCGGTAGCGCAGCCGCTGATATAGCTGCCAAAGCATGATCCCGCTGACGACCGCCAACAACGCCAACCAAACATTCACCAACAGGGCAACGGCAACACATCCCACCAACATCAACACACTTCGCGGGACTGCTCGATACCACATCGAGAGCCCTTTTTGGATCGCTGGTAAATGAGTGCCAATCAGTTGCTCGGCACGAACGTATTGAGC
This sequence comes from Novipirellula sp., assembly GCF_041583735.1. Lineage (NCBI taxonomy): Bacteria > Pseudomonadati > Planctomycetota > Planctomycetia > Pirellulales > Pirellulaceae > Novipirellula > Novipirellula sp. The sequence goes on along the minus strand of NZ_JBFHFD010000044.1, from coordinate 9,201 downwards.
CGCAGCGCCTTCGATTTCGGCACGACGCAAACTCTGCTGCAGTACCTTGCGATGCAGTGACTTGGTAACGTTGCGAGCCTTGGAGTCCGCATCGCGGCGGTGCAACCAAACCGCCAGCGAAAACAGGCACGCCACCACAAAGGTGATACCGACCAACTGAGCCAATTGGACGAGCGGACGCTGGGCCGTAAACGGCTCGGGCAGAAATATACTAAGGTGCGTTCCAAGCCGCACTTGGTTGCCGACGAAACCTTTGGAATCCAGCAGTACTGCGATCAGCCCCACCAGGCCGACAATCACAGGGACAAGCAGTCCCGCGAGCGATGCCCAGATGTATGTCGTCCATGCACCACTCGCTTCGGGTTCACTTCGTGGTGCCGCAAGTCTACTCATCAGTCGAACCTCGTTGGCTTAGGAAAGGATCTGCTTGGCGGCAAGCATTTCACTGCCGCCACTAAGCCAAGGCGTAGGTGGGAAAGGGGGCTTTCCCACAAATGCTAAGCCAAGTCGCGGTCCTCAAAAAGTAACATCGCAAGCATCCAAATTGCGATCGAGAAACATACAAGATAATTAAAAGCACCGGCCAAGTAGATCGCTGGGATCTGATTTCCTGTATCTACTGCCGCTTGGACGTTAAAAATGTTCAAGTTAGGGATCACCACTGCAATTAATTTCCCAACAAACCCCACTAATTCGTTGTTGTCACGTGCTGACGCCACCAGCGGCGAGGTCAAGTTTCCGATCACGTAGATGACAAAACAGGTGATAAAATTGGCCAATAACGGCAATCGCGTTGCCAAAGCCACTGCGATCGCACCGATCGCCATCGTTTCCATCAAGTACAACCCCAGCACGGGAAGCGTCGTCATAATTTCGTCATGCCCGGTCTGCCAAACGGTGTCGCCACTGGCTGTTTCACGAGCATCGTAGATCGGTTTGTAGCTAATCACGACCGTCAAAACCGCCGACAGGATCACAAACAGCACCAACACCGACAACATAATCCCCGCGTATTTACCAAGGATGAACGATCGCCGGCTGACCGGTTTGCTGAGCACCGTCAATGCAGTACGTCCCTCGATTTCTTCGCTGACCGAAGTCCCTGCACTCCACACCGCTTGCACCATTCCCAGCACCATGATCAACGTCACGCCGCTGTCTTTGAGCAAGCGGATATCGTCACCGAGCGTGTTAAACGGATAGATTCCAAATAGCAGCACCCCAAACAAACCAATCGCTAAAAGCAGCAGATACAGCGGCTGAGCCATTTCATTCTTCGCCGTCGACAACGCCAAAGCCCAAACGCGTGGGGCCGCTTGGCGGAACACGATCAAGCCCGTCAGCGTTAGAAAGAAGGTGAAAGCGATCACCACAATCGAACTCGCTTGGGGGACCATCGGTTGATTGTTAAAGGTGAAAACCACGGTCGCGTCGTCGATTTCGCGGTTCTGAATGTGCAACCGAGTCGGGTCCGAAGGAATCGGAGGCTGATCACGATTTTCGTAGCTATAGACTAGTTTTTCGCCTTCGTTGACGCGTTGAGGCGTGCGGCCAAAACCAGCAGGATCAACCGAATCCCCCAGCAAAACCGTACGATCACTCTCAATCGTCATGCCTGTGACACTGCGAAGTTGGTAATCAATGTTCGCCGGCACAAAGGGAGACTCGCCCACGGGCAGGTCCGGTGACGCCGGGACCGTGACCACGATGCGTTCGGTTCCATCACCCACCAAATTCACTGCGGCGACCGAATCGAGGATCGACTGTGGATTTTCAACAAACGGAGTCCCTGCCAAACCGATGACCGCGAACACCCCCATCGTCGACAACAGATAGGGGATCACCCCTTCACCCACCATCGCAGCCCATTCGCTTCGCGTGCGATGCCACATTCCGTAAATCACGCCGAATCCGAGCACCAATCCGATACAGATCAACGGCAGAAACAAAGTATTGGAATACTCGCCCGCGATCGGGATGTAAGTCGCACACAATCCGGCTGCGATCACGCCCCCCACAATCAGTGACGCCGTGATGCCTCGACGAGGCTTGTCCGCAAGTTGGCCCAGCGGAGGAACGAGTGATAAAAGCGACAATACTCCGTAAACCGCCACCACCGCGATCGCACCAAGCAGCAACCCAATCGAAAGCACCCATAGCGGGGTAATCCAGGCTGGAATCCACTTGGCCCAACCGATGATCAACGCGGGATGCCCCAGCACCGCGGTCAGATCCGAACATGCAAAGCTACCAGAAGAGGCAAGACCAGGAAGAGATGCGAAGCTAAGCATTGGGAAATCGGATACCGCGAAATCAGGACAGGAAATCATGTCGAGCCGACCGTAGGGTGAAAAACGACCAGAAAAGTAGCACATTGAAACTCAAATCCATCGCTAGCCCGCTGCAGAACATCGACGCTGTGGATGCCGCTGCGGGCGTAGCTTGAGCCAGGATTCGGGGTACTACGCGTGGTCAGCAGAAAAGGTTTGCGAATCGAGATGCTTTGCGAGCAACTTCCGCAAGTCTTCGGGAATCGGCGTCTTTTTCAGCTTACCGCCGGGGGAGAGGGTGCAGCAAACGGCGGTCAATCGGCCTTCCGCGATCACCGTTGCTCCCGATTTGCCGGGTTGCTCGGGTTGCTCAGATTGACCGGGTGATACGGATCGCGAAAACCGAATTCCATACTCGACGCTACTGCTGCCGAGCCGAAGCACTGTGACTGTGATATCGAGGATATCCTCGAAACGGGCGGCAGCGCGGTAATCACAGTGAGCCGAAACGCGGGGCCAAGTGACATGAACCGGAGATTTGGCTTCCGACTGAGATTCGGTGTTCTGCTCGGAATTCGGATGCTCGTGATCCGCAGGGCGGGCCATGACCGAGATTCCCAACGACCGCAGCATGGCGTGTTCTGCCGCTTCCATCATCGGGAAAAATGCCGAAAAATGGACAATTCCCGCCGCATCCGTATCGCGAAACTCGACTCGGCGTTGGCTGGTAAACACGGGAAGCAATGACCGAAAGATTCACGCAGAGAAAGAAAACGGCTGGCTCGTTAAACCCGCTGGCTCGTTAAATCCGTAGTGACACTCGCCAAAGCGCGGACTTGCCGACAATGTGATGCGGGCAACTTAGATCCCTCGCTGAGGCGTCGGGTGATAATTTTTCTAAGTCGGCCGCTCACCAGCCACGGCTCACCCTGCTGGGGAGCCCAAAGATCGACCTCTCGGCAGCAATGCCGAGAATTGAATGCCGAGTTTTACTCGCCAACGAATGGCAAAAGAGCCATGAAACGAGCTCGCTTGATCGCGGCGGTGACCGCATGTTGGCTCGCAGCGGTACAGCCGCTCTTGCGACGACCCGCGATACGGCCTTGACGGTTAACCATCTTCTTCAGCAGCTCGATGTCCTTGTAATCGACGTACATCGGCCGTGGTCGTTGACCATCGACGAAAATTGGATCTTTCTTTTTGGTCCGGGTTCGGACGCGTGATCGTTTGCGGGCACGACTTCGCGTGCTCATTGGACGTGGTGGCATTCGGATTTGCTCTGTAAACTTGTTAAGGGCGAATGGGCTTGATCGTCACAGACGTCCCAAAATTGGGTACCGCTAGCGACGGATGAAGGCCGACGGCTCAATACGGGTCCGCCGACTCGCCTTAGAGGGAAGCAGGGAAGTATGCAGTGAAGAAAAGATGTATGCAAGGGGAATTGAGCATATTTGCCCTTTCGCATCTGCCAAACCTTTGCCATATTTCCCAATCGATCCGAGGCGTCATCCTGCGTTGACGGGTGGTAATGTACAAAATGCCGCGTGCTCACATTCCCAAGTCCTGACTGAACAATAGACATGATTTGTAAACTCATGTCCTTGGGAAATTCAAATACCGCGTGCAATGTTTAGGTGAAGATAAATGAAGCTGGATAAACTCAGAAACATCGGAATTAGCGCCCACATCGACTCGGGAAAAACGACCCTCAGCGAGCGAATTCTGTTTTACACCGGGCGAATCCACAAGATCGAAGAAGTTCGCGGTGGTGGTGACGGCGCGACAATGGACCATATGGAACTGGAAAAAGAGCGTGGTATCACGATCACCAGTGCCGCTACCAGCGTCCATTGGAAAGGCCACCCGATCAACTTGATCGATACTCCGGGCCACGTTGACTTTACCGTCGAGGTCGAGCGTTCGCTTCGTGTTCTTGATGGTGCGGTTTTGGTTCTGTGTAGCGTCGGTGGCGTGCAAAGCCAATCGATCACCGTCGACCGCCAAATGAAGCGTTACCAGATTCCTCGCTTGGCGTTCATCAACAAGATGGACCGAACCGGTGCGAACCCGTTCCGCGTTCTGAAGCAACTTCGCGAAAAGCTGGGTGCCGAAGCGTTCTTCATGCAGTACCCCATCGGTGCTGAAGAGAACTACAAAGGCGCCGTCGACTTGATCGAAATGGTGGCCTACCTGCACGAAGGCAACGAAGGCGAAAAAGTCATCTCGGCCCCCATTCCCGAGGACATCAAAGACGAGTGCGAAGAAGCACGCGTCGAGATGCTCGAAGCGCTGTCGATGTACAGCGACAAAATGATGGAATTGCTTCTCAGCGAAGAAGAAGTCTCTAAAGAATTGATCTACAAGGTCGCTCGCGACGCGGTTCTTGGTGGAGCAACGCCTGTATTCATGGGCACCGCTTACAAAAACAAAGGCGTTCAGCCTTTGCTTGATGCGGTGATTCGTTACTTGCCAAGCCCGCTCGATCGTGAAATCCGTGGTCGTGACCCGAAAGACGAGACCAACAAGATCGAGTTGCTACCCGATGCCTCGCGTCCTTTCGTTGGCATGGCGTTCAAGATCGCGGACGACCCGTTTGGTCAGCTTACCTTCATGCGTGTCTACCAAGGCACGATCAAGAAGGGCGAAACCTACGTCAACCAACGTACGACCAAGTCCGAGCGTTTCAGCCGCATCGTGCGAATGCACAGTAACAAACGCGAAGAAATCGAAGAGGCGACCGCCGGTGACATTATCGCCGTCATGGGTATCGACTCGGCCAGTGGCGACACGTACGCCGAATCGCGAGATTTCTGTACGCTCGAGTCGATGTTCATCGCTGACCCGGTTATCAAGATCGCAGTCGCCCCAGCAACCCGCAGCGACGGAGACAAACTGGCCAAGGCGCTGCAACGTTTCCGCAAGGAAGACCCGACTTTCCGAGTCGCTACCGACGAAGAAACTAACGAAATCCTGATCAGCGGAATGGGCGAACTTCACCTCGATGTTTACATCGAGCGAATTCGCCGCGAGTACGGCGTCGAGATCATCGTTGGCGCTCCGAAGGTTAGCTACCGCGAAAGCCCAACCAAAATGGTTGAATTCGACTACAAACACAAGAAACAAAGTGGTGGTAGTGGACAATTCGCTCACATCAAGGGCAAGCTCAGCCCGATCGAATCGAACAGCGAAGACAGCTTCGAGTTCGAAGATCACGTGGTCGGTGGCCGTATTCCGAAGCAGTACATTCCTGCGATCGAAAAAGGCTTCCGCGACATTCTGGGCAAAGGCCCCGTGGCCGAATACCCTGTGGTAGGAACACGAATCGACTTGGATGACGGTAGCTTCCACGAAGTTGACTCTTCGGAAAAGGCGTTTTACACCGCGGCACAAGGCTGCTTCCGCGAGTATTTCAAGAAAGCCGATCCGAAGTTGCTCGAGCCGATCATGAACGTTGAAATCGAAGTCCCCGAGGACTTCCAAGGTACCGTGGTAGGTGACGTGATTCGCCGCCGTGGAATCATGCAAAGCAACGATATCATCGAAGGCAACAGCATCATCAAGGCCGAAGTCCCGTTGGCAGAAACCTTTGGCTACGCCACCGACCTGCGAAGCATGACGCAAGGCCAAGGAACGTTCACAATGGAATTGGCGACCTATCGCCAAACTCCATCGAACATCCAAGCCGACATCATCGAAGCGAAGCGTAAAGCGGATTTGGTCGGCACCAAGTAAGCAATCGCCCTCTCGCAAAACCATCACCCAACGGCGGCATGACCTTCATGCCGCCGTTGTTTCGTAAAAAAAGGTGTCGGACACCTTTTTGGCAGACTGGGCAACCCCTTACCTTGCCTATTCTTACTTTAAGGTGTCGGACACCTTTTTCGTGTCCACCTTTTTCGTGTCGAGCTCTTTTTCGAGCTTGGGAAGGCGGCCATAGGCGTATGCGAACAGCTTGATTGGATGCAAGGTCTTACGCCCCGCTCCGTGCTCGATTTGCATTTTACAGGCGCTGCACTCGGTCGCTGCGGTGCGATTCCCTGCCGAACGCATCGCAGAGATCAATGGCCAACCGACTCGCAGACTGTTTCGATAATTCTTGCGTTGTAGTCCCCATGTGCCTGCCATGCCGGTACAGCCCGCCTCGATCTGCTGCACTTCAAATTTCGGAATCAAACCGATTAACTTGGGGCCAGCAGCGTCAGGATCGAGCACGCGAAGATGGCAGGGTTGGTGGTAGGCGATTTCGGTTGGCAGCGTGTTGAGATCAAGCGACAACCGAGATTCCTGGTGCAAATTCCAGAGAAACTGGCACGCTTCGAATGAATTTTCCGCAACCAAGTGGGCGTCTTGGTCATCCATTAAATTGGGATACTCGTGCTTCAAACAGAGCACCGCAGCGGGTTCGGTGGCAATGATTGTATAGCCTTGCCGAACCGCCTCGGCGAGAACGCGTAAGTTGCGCCGGGCAACTCGGCGTGCTCCTTTAATGTCACCGGCCGAGATGCGAGCCATTCCGCTGGCGACCTGTCCCGAGGGAACATACAAGCCGATGCCATTGTGTTGCAAAATCTCAGCCAGGGCGCGACCGATGTCGGGATCGTGATAGTTTGCAAAATGGTCAACAAAGTAGGCCACTTTTAGACCGCCATGCGGATTCAGTTTCGTCCAGCGGCGTTTGGCAGCGTACCGCATGAACGTTTCACTCGCGATCAGCGGCAATTCTCGAGCGGCTGACAAACCGAACAAACGATCGGCAAGCCAGCGAGAGAGACGCCCTCGAATCAACAAATTCGCAAGCCAAGGGATCTGAGACGCCACCGCCGCAATGGTATCGATTCGTCCGAGCAACAAATCGGAAAGCGGCAATCCATTCGTGGCAACGTATTGTGCTTTGAGTTCGCCGACGATTTTGGGGATATTGACCGAAGCGGGGCATTCCACACGACACTGATGACAATTGAAACAAAGATCGGCGACCTCCTTGGCACGATCCTCGGCCAGATTATCGACCTTCAGTTGTCCGCTCAGCACGCCACGCAGCAGATTCGCTTTCGCCCGCGGTGACGCTTCTTCACGATGACTGGCACGGAACATCGGGCATTGGCGTTCGGCGGACGAATGGGTACGGCACCGCCCGCACCCGTTGCATTCGCGTGTCACCTGAGCCACCGAGCCGCCGGGAGGCCAAATTTGAAACACTTCTAATTGGGCGAGCGGCTTTGAGGCAATCCCCGAATCTTCGACGACCGGTTTCTCGGCTGCGATCAAGGTTCGATTCCCGCGACTGACCTCGATGGTTTTGTCGAGCGGCCGAAGATTCTCGTTGGGCTTTTGCAAAACGGCGCCAAACAGTTTGCCGGGGTTGAGCCGGTGCACCGAATCGAACAAACGCTTGATCTGGCCCATCGCTTGCCACAATTGGCCGTATTGGCGAGGTAGCAAGTGCGAACGACTCAACCCAGCCGCATGCTCTACACTGACTTCGCCGCCATGCTTCCAAACGACTTCCGCGATTTGATTGGACAGATCGTTAAGCTTCTCACGGTCTTGAGGCTTGGCTAGGTTCAAGAAGGGACGGATGTGCAACTGTCCATGACCGGCATGCGCGAACACGGTCGCGGTTGCTTGGTTGCGCTGCAGCGTGTCTTGAATATCGATCAGCGCGGCAGGCAAGCGATCCGGCGGAACCGCGATATCCTCGGTAAATGGCTGCGGCGCATCACTCCCTTTAAAACGATACAGTCGCGGAATCACACGTCGCGAAAGGGCCCAATAAAGATCACGCTCGGAGGGGCGGACCGTGTCGACTGCGGCAAACGCGGCATCGGGTCCCTTGGCACATTCTTGACGAATGATCGCCAACCGGTCGTAAAGATCGCCAAGCGATTCGCCTTGGATTTCCACCAACAACATCGCTTCGGCTTCACGCGGCAACAGGTCGGCAAAACGCGAGTCGGTTTCGCGAGCAATTTGCAACAGCCGACGATCCATCAAATCGCATGCGACCAAGCCATGCATCAATGCACGGCGAGCACAACGAGCAGCGGAATCCAAGCGGCGAAAGAACAACAATGCGACGCCGCGATGGGTCGGAATCGGTTCGGTGCGGACGACCGCATCGACGATGATCCCCAATGTTCCTTGCGTGCCCACCATGAACTTCGCCAAATCGACGTGACCGTCGTCGAGAATCACACCATCAAAACGATAGCCACTGCGTGAATTCGGTGACGCCTTGCGCGCTGCAATCAGCGAATGGAATTGATTTTCAATCTCAACGATTCCGCGAGCCAATCGGCCTTGCGGTGTGGGTTCATCAGGATGATGTTTCGCCAGCGTTAGCAGATTTCCATCAGCCATTACCACTCGCATCGACTCGATCGTATCGCGGGCTGATCCACTTCGCAGATAGTGGCTGCCCGAGGCATTGGTCGACAACACGCTGCCCATCGTGGTGATGCTGCGGGTTGCCGGGTCGGGGCCATAGGTTCGCCCATAAGCCGCCAGCGCCGCATTGACTTCCGCCAAAACCGCACCGCACTGCACCGTTACGGTCGCTCCGTCGCGGTCGATCGTCACACGCCGCATGAAGCACGAAAAATCGAGCAGCAATCCATTGCCAAGCGATTCGCCCGAGACCCCACTGCCGCTGCCGCGAGGATGAATAGCCAAGTCGTGCTCGGTCGCGTATTGCACAGTGGCAATCACGTCGGCGGCGGTGCGAGGCCGCACAACCCCAAGCGGGGTCATCTGATAAATGCTTGCGTCGGTCGCATACAATTGACATGAGATGTCATCGCACAAAACCTCGCCTCGCACGACGCCACGCAGGTCGTCTTGAATTCGTTGACGTTCGCTATCCATGCGGCGTGCTTCGAGTGGGATGGCCGATGTTCGTCAAGTTCGCAAACCAAGAGAATGAGGACTGGGA
>NZ_JBFHFD010000043.1:0-26520 GCF_041583735.1 Novipirellula sp. | reverse complement strand
CGAGTCCCAGCGACTTATTGGCACGACGGGACTCGTTGCCTCGTCCACTACAGAGAAGACATTACACCCGCGTGATTGGTAACAAAAATCGAATGACGAAGTTGTTTCCGAACAGTACCTTAAAGGACAAATTCACCACCGAAAGCTAAATGCTTGTCACCGAGCAATCGTGCTCGTTCCGCCAGTCGAGCGGGCAGCGATTCCTGTAGCTCGCTAATCTGGATCATGTTGTTGCGTGGGCGTCAGTCGACGGTGGCTGATTTCTCAAATCGCAAAGGAACGTTTCGGCATTCTTTAAATGCTGCTCGCGTTTCTCGGCATCCATTTTCTTGGCCATGCTGCACATCATGGCCCACCTTGGGTTCTTGCCGAGTTCATCGACGTGGTTCCAAATCCATCGCCAATACAGTCCGTCCCAAATTTCGCACCATGGTTCCTGTTTGTAGTGACTCATCTTGCGGACGTAGGCGGAACCGGAAAAGTAAGGTTTCGTGGTGATCGAGCCGCCATCGGCGTGTTGGCTCATCGCGTAAACGTTGGGAACCATCACCCAGTCATAGCTGTCGATGAACATCTCCATGAACCAGCGGTAGATGTCGTCAGGGTCGAATTCGCAAAGGAACATGAATCCCCCCAGCACCATCAGACGTTCGATGTGATGGCAGTAGCCCGTGTCGAGGATTCGCTGGATTGTGTCGTCGATCGGCGCAATTCCCGTTGTGCCGTCGTAAAAACTGCTGGGTATGGCCCGGTGATGCCCCCAGTGATTCGTGGTTCGCATCGGTACCCCGAGATCCTCGTAGGTGGCCCGCATGAACTCGCGCCAACCGATGATCTGCCGCAAGAATCCCTCCAGCGAATTAAGTGGCACATCATGTTTGGTCGCGTGCTTTAAAGTCGCTTTCAAAACCTCCTCAGGCGTCAGTAATCCGATATTCATCACGGGCGTCAGAACGCTGTGCCACAGCCATGACTCGTCCTCGACGATGGCGTCCTCATAGTCTCCGAACGGAATAAGGCGTTTGGACAAAAAATGCTTGAGCCAGCGCTGAGCATCGCGGCGCGAGGTGGGGTAAATGAGTTGATCGAGGTTGCCGGGATGATCGGGGAAGCGTTGCAGAACATACTCCTTCGCCTCGATATCAACCGAATCTCGCTTGAGTTCTAAATTCGTTGGAATCGATGACAGAAGTTTCTTGGGGACTTTCTTTCGATTGTCTTCGTCATAACTCCATTGCCCGCCAACGGGATCGTCACCTTCCATCAAGATATCAAGACGTTGTCGCTGCCATTTGTAAAAGTCCGCCATGAACCAACGTTTCTTACCAGCCCGATACTCCTGGTTCTGCTCGGGCGAATTGAGGAACCCCGGATTCGGTAGAATCTTGCAGTCGAGACCGAGTTTCTTGCAAGCTGACTGTAGCCGTTTCCCGAGGATGAAATCGGTCGGATCGATGACGGCAAGCGTCTCGCCTGTTCGCTCCTTCGCCTGGATCGCCTTCTTCAGCTGATCGGCTAACGTAGGATGTTTCGGGTCGAAATCGACGTACTGAGTTGAGTGTCCTTGCTCGCTGAGAATCGATTCGTAACGTTTCATCGTGGCGCGATGAAGCCATAGCTTTTGCTTGTGGAATTTCATCGGATACCGCTGGTCGCCAAAGAACAATGAATCTTCCAGTAAGATCACTTGCGATGGGCGAAGCAGCAGCGCGGGATGGTCGGCGAACAACTGATTAGGAAGAACAAGAAGAATCAACTTTCGTCCCCTGCAGGCGTGGCAGTGCCAGCGGCACCTCGGCTGGCATTCATCGGGTACCGCGAGTCAGCTTGGTGAGAAGATGTACAATTCCGGTAACAGGAAAATTTAGTAGTCACCCGATTCCCTTTTTTTCTGATTCGTCGAGCAACGGGTTGTACTTCTTCCGAAGACTTTCGCTTATCCAAGTTCGGTTTTGTCAGCGACCCGGCCAAACAACCGGAAGGGTGCGAGGAGACTGTTTTTCAGTGGGGTGGCACTGCCGGTGGCTTCACACAACAGCAGGGTCGTGTCGTCCTTTTCGAGGCTGCGAGGGTCAATTTCATCAATCCGTCGAACTAGCGCCGGGATAAGATCAGCTGGATTGCTGACATCCAATTCCGAAACAAGACGCAAGACTCCGTCGCAACCAAGTTGCTGTCCGTCAACATCCTTCGATTCGCTTACCGCGTCGCTGTAACTAAGAACCATGTCTCCGGTCTCGAGACGAATATGGTGCTGGAAATAGGCGGCTTGATCGCAAACGCCCCACGGTATATCCGAGATAACATCCGCCCGTTCTTGCCTATCTGAAAGCTCGCTCCAGTCGCTAGAAGCCTTGCGGTACAGCAACGGTGGAGGATGCCCCGCATTGCAAAGCGAGTAGGTTCGCGTCGGCGCAAAGAATGTGCTCACGAGCGCCGTGGCAAACTCACCCTCTTGGTTCAACTCTGCAAATTGTTCATTCATCCCTGAGACAAAACGAGATTGGCAGATGAAATTGACATTGCGTCGCATTAGATCGCGAAGCCCAATTGCGATCTTGGAAACCGCTTCACCGTGACCGCTAACATCTGCCAACAGCATGCGGGAAATTCGACCCGAAGCGCACGACGACAGATAGTAAACGTCACCGCCGGATGCGGATCCTGAATAAGGTCTCGAGTAGGCCCAAATGCGGAGCCCTGGGGCTTCGATGTCGCGATCGGTGGCCCGATTACCACCCCACACTTCCATGCACTGCATTCGTTCGGAGCTGTTGGCGATCAATGGAGACTCGAGCTTCGTGATTAGGAACTGTATGTCGTGCTAAACCGCATCTAAAAACGACGGTGCGGTAACAAGCGAGCGTGGTGGAAGGACGGTGGCTGTAAACACGGTTGCTGTAAACACAGAACCTTGTTCGTGACCGTGCTTTCGGCGGAACTCACGCTTTGGTTCGGACACTGTAGCGGAGTGGCAAGCTGACCTATTGACCGCGGACGCCGGCGAAAACGGACGTGCAATGTGTCATCAATTCGGCGACTTGCCCGCTCAATATCATTGAAGTGTTAACCGAGTCTTAAGCGACTGGCCGCAGAAAATTGCGGCTCAAGAATCGTTGCCTTGCCCATCAATCAAATTCAGTCAGTGGTTATATGCGAATCGCCGTGATCGGATCGGGAATCAGCGGGAATCTCGCAGCTCGCCTACTTTCGGCAGAGCACGAGGTCGACGTGTTTGAGGCTTCGTCGCATGTCGGTGGGCACGCTCAAACGATAGAAACCCACGCGTACCGTTGCAACGTCTCCGCTGATGTTGCATTCATGGTGCTGAATCGCCGAACCTATCCCCATTTCGGTCAGATGCTGAAGCTACTGGGTGTCGAGACGCAGCACAGCGACATGAGTCTGAGTGTTCGCTGCTGGCGGACTGGACTGGAATACCAAGGCAGCTCACTTAACGGATTGTTTGCCCAACGCCGCAATCTGATCCGTGGATCGTTCTACCGGATGCTGCTGGACATTGTGAGGTTTAATCAACTCGCGACCGAGTTTTGTGAGTCGGGCGACGAGCAGACGTTGCTGGGTGAATTCTTAGATGGCATTGGGATTGGACACGAGTTTCGCGAGCAGTACTTTGTCCCGATGTCGGCTGCAATTTGGTCAGCCGATCCTGAATCTTTGGATGCGTTTCCTGCAAAGTTTATATTGGGATTTTGTCGCAATCACGGTCTGTTGCAGCTCAAGAATCGCCCACAGTGGTTGACGATCGCGAATCGGTCGCACGATTATGTCGCCCAGCTGATGCATCCACTGCGTGATCGCATCTTCCTCAATTCACCCGTTCACGAAGTTCGACGAATCAACAAAGGGGTGCGACTGAGCTTGGACGACCGCCAAGTCGACTACGATCACGTTGTTCTGTCGTCGCATGCCGACCAATCGCTGCGGATATTGAAGGACGCCAGCCAAACCGAGCAAGAAATACTGTCGGGATTTCCATATCAGTCTAACACTGCCGTTTTGCACACCGACGTTTCCATTCTTCCGAAACGGCAACGAGCATGGGCGAGTTGGAATTACCACATTTCGGCACAAAGAAACAATCGAGCCAGCGTCACCTACGATCTGAATCGGCTGCAACGCCTCGGCTTGCCTGGGCCACTTTGTTTGACACTTAATCCAAATTGCATCATTGACCAAAACAAAGTCTTGCATCGATTTGAGTTTCAGCACCCCGTTTTCTCACGCGAGTCGATTGTTTCGCAAAAACGATTTGATCAGATCAACGGCCAGAATCGGGTGAGTTTCTGTGGTGCCTATTGGGGATATGGATTTCACGAGGATGGCGTGAACAGTGCGTTAGCGGTGACCCGTCCCTTTGGTCTGGACCTCGATGTGCTTGCTAATCCGGCAAGCGATCCAGATCAGCTGCCACGATTGTTGGTGGGAGCCTAGTTGATGCATAGCTGCCTTTATCGCGGTTACGTTCGGCATCGACGTCCGTCACCTACTCACCGATTTCAATACTCAACCTCCTGGGCCTATTTGGATCTTGCAGAGGTGGACGAGATTGCGAAAAAAAGTTGGTGCTTGAGCGACAAACGCTTCGCGCCTGCTGCGTATCGAAGAGCGGATCATTTCGGTGATGCCGACCTATCGATGACTGAATCGGTATACGATTTTGTCGAAGACAAGACGGGACTGCGGCTAAGTGGTCCGATAAGACTGCTCACGCAGTTGCGTCAATTTGGCATCTACTTTAGTCCAATCAACCTCTTCTATTGTTTTGACTCGCAGGAATCACTGATCGCTCTGGTGGCCGAGGTGAGTAACACACCCTGGAACGAGCGTCATTGCTATGTGCTCTGGGAGCGAAACCGAAGACCGGGTTCCGCTTGCCGCTACTCGCACCCCAAAGAATTTCATGTGTCTCCGTTCATGGGAATGGACTCGCAGTACGAATGGCGAATCCGTTCACCCGGCGAGAAATTGCATTTGTCGCTGGGATGTCATCGCGAAGGTCATCGGATCTTTCAAGCTGATTTGCATTTGAAACGATCCGAGCTGACGGACGGGCAGCTTGTTCGCAGCATGTTACGACGCCCCGTTGCGGCTGCCCACGTCATCGGTGCTATCTATTATCAAGCTTTTTTACTTTGGATGAAGCGATGTCAATTCTATCCCCACCCCCACAGAGCTCACGAGAACCGTTTGGAGATTGCATTGCCACTCAAGCAAAAACAGGAATAGTCCAAGCGGCTCGACAAGGCATTGTAACCACAGCGTTGCGTAGCGCCGTGCTTGAAAAGCTACGAGGTATCCAAGGTGGAAGCATCACCGTGATTGATGACGATTTCAGAAATACATTTGGCGACAGTTCCGCTGATTTACATGCGGTCATCCGCGTCAACGACATGCGATTCTATCGGGCTGTTGCATTGGGTGGCAGCATGGGAGCTGGCGAATCGTATCGTGACGGTTATTGGTCGTGCGATAACTTGGTGGCATTGATCCAAATCTTTTCTCGCAACATGCAGGCCTCTTCGGATCTTGGTGGTTTTTGGAACTCGCTGTTGGATCTTGGCCGCAAAGTCACGCATCGGATTAACCGCAACACCCGCACGGGAAGTCGTCGAAACATCGCGGCGCATTACGATCTCAGCAACGATTTCTATGCATTGTTCCTCGATGAAACGATGACCTACTCGAGTGGCGTGTTTCCCGAGCCCAACAGTTCGATGCATGAGGCTTCGATTGAAAAGTACGATCGAATTTGCCGCAAGCTGCGGCTCACCCCCAATGACGAAGTGTTGGAGATCGGAACGGGCTGGGGAGGATTCGCTCAACATGCTGTTACGCATTATGGTTGCCGTGTGACGACCACGACGATCTCAAAGCAGCAACATGACTATGCCAAGCAGCGGTTCGAATCGCAAGCAATGGACGATCGCGTGACGCTGCTACTTGCCGACTATCGAGACCTTACGGGCCAATATGACAAGCTCGTATCCATCGAGATGATTGAAGCGGTCGGTCACGAATATTTTGATACGTTTTTTGCCAAGTGCTCTCGTTTGCTGAAACCGGAGGGGTTGTTTGCTTTGCAGGCGATCACGATCCCCGATCAGCGGTATGACAGCTATCGCAGGTCGGTTGACTTCATCCAGAAGTACATTTTCCCGGGCGGTTGTTTGCCTTCGCTTGGCGCGATGACGGGGGCGGTCGGACAAGCCTCTGACCTACAATTTATTCATATCGAAGATTTTGCCGAGCACTACGCCCAGACACTGCGGTGTTGGCGTGAGCGGTTCCATGCGAATTTGGATTCGATTCGCAAGCTTGGCAAGACGGAGGCATTTCTGAGATTGTGGGACTATTACCTGTGTTACTGCGAAGGCGCTTTTCGCGAAAAACAGGTCGGCGTTTTGCAATTGTTACTTCAGAAGCCTGGCAATCGTCTCCGTCCACATTTTCCATCACTAGGATGATTTGATGAAGTGGATCCTTGTAACACTCTGCCTAATCGTGATCGCTTGCATGACGTGGGTTACTGTCATGGCGTCGCTCGATCGAAGCGTACTGCAAGCTGGTCGGGGACTTTGGCCGGATCCTTGGTTTCTTGCGACGCTGATGGATGCCTACTTCGGCTTCCTGACGTTTTATGTTTGGGTCGCCTACAAAGAGCAACGTTGGATCGCGCGAGTGGTTTGGTTCGTCGCGATCATGTTGCTGGGCAACTTTGCGATGTCCGGTTACCTGCTTTGGCAGTTGTCGAAGATAAAAGATTTCACATGGAAAGCACTGTTGCTTCGCCCCGAACCGGCTGGTGCTGAGGTGGCGGGTGCGGATCTGGCTGTTTGATTCCTTTGAAAATGTTTTTGGAAAACGAAGATGTCGCTGATTCAGCTTGCAGAAAAACGTTGGTTGCCCGATCCGTTGATCCGTTACGGGATGCGACGAATGCTGCGCGATCGACTTGAGCAAGAAAATTTGCGAGCCCAGGGGCGATACGACGAAGCGTTGGACCGTTTCGCCAGTCACCAGCGGCAAAGTGTCGTGACGATCGAAACGCATTGTGCCAACGAACAACATTACGAAGTCCCCGCTGAATTCTTCGAGTTGGTGCTGGGGAAGCGATTGAAATACAGTTGCGGCTTGTGGGAGGATCCTGCGGCATCGCTGGACGAGTCAGAGGAGGCGATGTTGCGACTGACCTGCGAGCGCGCGGGTATCGAGAATGGAATGCGTATACTGGACCTGGGCTGCGGTTGGGGATCGCTCTCGCTGTGGATTGCAGAGAACTATACAGAGTGCCAGATCACGTCGCTCTCGAATTCGCAAAGCCAAAAAGCATTCATCGAGCGAAGATGCGAACAGCAAGGTTTTCGTAACGTGGATGTCATCACCGCCGACGTCGGTCTCTTTGATACCTCAAAATGTTTTGAGCGAGTTGTGTCGGTGGAGATGTTCGAGCACGTTCGCAATCATGAAGACCTATTGTCGCGGATCGCCCGTTGGTTGGTCCCCGACGGGCGGTTGTTCGTTCATATTTTTTGCCATCGCAATCTGGCGTACACTTTCGAGAGCGAAGGGGAATCGAATTGGATGGGACGGCATTTCTTCTCTGGTGGCATCATGCCCGCCGAAGATCTGTTTCTCCGCTACCAACGCGATTTGCTCGTCAAACAGCAATGGTGGATCGATGGTCGCCAGTACGCCCGAACTTGCGAACAGTGGCTATTGCGATTGGACGAGCGAGAGTCTGCGGTGAAACAAGCATTGATGACGTCGAAGAGTCATGAGTCGCCTAACGTACGGATGCAGCGCTGGAGGATGTTCTTCATGGCGTGCGCGGAACTATTCAAATATAAAAATGGAAGCGAGTGGGGCGTGGGGCACTACTTGTTCAGTGCCAATGACATCACCGGTGGGGCACAATGAACGTCATTCAACTCTTGATGCTTAATGCGGTCTTGATTTCCATCGCCATGACCCTACTGTGGTTGCTCAGCATAAGACTGCAGGACGTGAGCATCGTTGACATTTTTTGGGGCCTTGGTTTTGTCTTGATTGCTTGGGCGACGTTCGCCGTGACATCGGAAACGCTTCGCTCGAGCCTGCTCGTCATCATGACAACGATCTGGGGAGTGCGGCTGGCAACCTACCTTGCCTGGCGCAACCATGGCAAAGGCGAAGACTCGCGCTACAAGGCGATGCGCGACAAGCGTGGCGATTCCTTTTGGTGGGTCAGTTTTATGACCGTGTTCGGTTTGCAGGGCGCCGTGATGTGGTTGGTTTCACTTCCTGTTCAAGTTGGCCAAACCGACGAGACTCCACTCGGCATCATGCACTATGTCGGAATGATCATCTGGCTGGTTGGCTTTCTGTTTGAAGCGGTGGGCGATTATCAATTGGCAAAATTCAAGTCAGACCCTCAAGTGCAAAGCAAGGTGATGGATCAAGGGCTTTGGCGATACACGCGGCACCCGAATTACTTCGGCAATGCGCTGGTCTGGTGGGGAATCTTTTTGGTGTCTGCCTCGTCATCGACTCTTTGGCTAGTCGTGAGTCCCATTGTCATGACGTTCCTGTTGTTGAAAGTTTCTGGCGTCGCGTTACTTGAGCGTGATTTGGCGGGACGATCTAGCGAATATCGCGACTACATTCGCCGTACCAACGCGTTCATTCCGTGGCCGCCAAAATGTGATCAAGCGGGAAACATCCGCTAAGATTGCAGTGGCCATGAGTCAAGACCAGCTACAATGCTTGCCGTCGTTCTGTGATAACCTGAGAATTTCAAACAAGTGAGGCGAGCGTGCAATGAATTCGTATCGATTGCTGCTCTGCGTTTATCTGGGGATCGCGATTTCATGGTTGCCCAGGGGGCAGGTTGCGGCGGAAGACATCGTGATCCGTCCTCCGGTAGTGGCTGGGCCGCTCGACAATCCACTCAAGGGATGGTGTCCCTACACGGATGCGGGCAAGATTCACCAACCGTATTCGATGGTGTTCCAGTACGTCTCGTGGCGTGAACTTGAACCCGTGCAGGGCGAATTTCAATTTGATGAATGGGAGAAGACTTGGGACGTCCAGGCGGCAAAGGGGAAACACATCCTCTTTCGCGTTTATGTGGACTACCCTTCGCTGCCGTCTGGACTACCCGATTGGCTACGCACCGCCGGTGTGAAAGAAACAGCCTACCAGGATCATGGGGGTGGCAAGTCGCCCGACTACGATGACCCGCGGATGATCGCAGGCATGGAGCGATTGATCGCGGCACTCGGGAAACGATACAACCAACATCCCCGAATCGCTTTTGTTCAATTGGGTTTACTCGGTTTCTGGGGCGAGTGGCATACATGGCCTCGCGAAAAACTGTACGCGTCGCCGCAGACCGAACGACGAATCATTGAAGCCTACAACAACGCGTTTCCTGACAAGTCATTGATGGTGCGAAACGCCAAAGGCTACGCGGGGCAGCAGAAGTGGATCGGATTTCACGACGACATGTTTCCGCAAGACACTGACAATGGAAAGGACTGGAGTTTCCTCGCAGGACTGCGAACGGCGAACAGAACCGATAACTGGCAAGTTGCCGTGGTCGGTGGCGAGATGGTGCCAAACAAAGCAGACCAATGGCTTGGAAAAGACTTCGACACCACACTGACGATGGCGAATCGGGCACACTTCACTTGGGTTGGTCCGTACTGTCCGGCACTCGAAAAGTCAAAAGACGAGACGTTTTTAAGACGAAGCCAAGAACTGGTCCGAAAGATGGGCTACGAATTCCAGATCACCGAGTGCACTCATCCTGGCCATGTGAAGGCAAAGCAGTCGGTTCAATTTGCACTCAAAGGCAAGAACCTTGGTGTCGCTCCATTTTATTATCCCTGGTCTGTCGAGTGGGCACTACTCGATTCGTCGGGCAAGGAGGTCACACTTCAGCAGACCCATTGGGACGTCCGCCGCTGGAAACCCGGATCGTTTTCCGAAGACATCGAACTTGCTTTCGAAGTTCCTGCCGGAACGTATCTTCTGGGACTCGGGATTCGTGATCCTTGGCAAGATCGCCCGGCTATCCGATTTGCCAACGATTTGCCCGTGGTCGCAGGATGGACAATCCTCTCGGAGTTGACGGTTGTCCCTTAGGACCGTCGGAACAATAACTGTCGTAGTGGATCCACCTTCTGGCGAAGGTAGCTACGTAACATCGACCGTCACTTAAACATACGATGGGCCTTAACTTGCATCCTCCGCAGGTGTTCGCTTCGCCGCAGTGTTGACCGATGACGTCATGCGAAAATTGCGGACTGCGATCTCGCCATGGGCGAAGGTCAGCATGACCATATTCTTGTCACGGGCCAGTGCGGCGTGCTCGAGTTCGGTTTGGAAGTCGCCGATGCTCAGCGTCGCCCGATTTCCCTTGACCTCCAGTTTCATCTTCACCCACTTCCCGTTGATCGCGGGAAGATCAGGCAGTGTTTCCGGCTTGATCGTCTCTCCCTTGTTCTGCTTCGATGACTGCGTGGCCCAGGCGATGATCCGCGTCGGCACCTTTGACGTACCCGCAGGTGCACCGGGGGTTTCATCGGCGAGTGTGACACGGAAGATGTGGCCGTCCCCGTTGAGCGTGAACGCAACACGCTGGCAATTCGTCGGCTTCATCTCGAACTCAATTGTGGCATCGTTGAACTGACGCGGCCACTTCAGAATCGGTCCGTGGTTCTTGAACTGCTTGTAAAGATCGGGATCGGCGACGCAGCTGGCGATTCCATTTTGAAACTGCCACTCACCCCGTTCCGCCACTCGGCCTTCAAGTTCTACAGCAGAGAAATCATCGACGAATTCTTCAGCCGATACGAAAGAAGACACAAATAGCACTGCAGTGGCAACAGCGAGTAATGTTTTCATGGTCGGGCCTAATTGCGTTTTGCGGTTAGCGGCAGGTTGTCTTTCGATTTGGGCGATTTCCTTCCTTTCAAACCCGTGATCCCATTCTCGGTGTACTTCGGCTGGAAGTCGAAAGGAACCAGGTCGTATTGTAATGACTACTTTCCACGCGGTTCTGGTAAGACATCTCCGTGTAATTATCGGGGGCTTGAAGGCCCAAGACGATCGGTTGCCCAAGAAGGAAGGTCAGAAAATGGTAGGTTAGAAAATGGTAGGTTAGAAAATCGCGAGCCAGACGATAGATCAGCGACGCATGGCCCTTTGATTTTTTAACCTCTCATTTTTTAATCCCTTGCTGCCCCCGAGAAATTGGGGGCGTTAAGTAATAAGGTAACGCTTGCGTGATTATCGTGTGTCTGAGTTTGGCAGAATGATTATTTGGCAAAATGTTTTTTTCGGTTTAGAGACAGATTAATGGCACTGAGTCGATCGAATCCGTAATTAATGGGTGAGGTGCCGGTTTGGGGGATCCAATCGAGGCTTTTTCTGTCCGAGTGTTTTGCGAGCTTCCGCGTGAATCAAACCAAAGTTGAACGTCTGGTCCAATTGCTCTCGGAGCACCATGACCAGCTATACCGGTACATCCATTCACTTGTGGGTAGCCCGCATGATGCTCGCGATGTACTGCAAGAGACCTCGTTCGCGCTCTACGAGAAGTTTGATCGCTTTGATGATTCTCGCCCCTTCCTGCCGTGGGCCTATCGATTCGCTTACATCCACGTTTTGAAATGGCGTGAATCCAAGTCGCGAGAAATTCCGCTGCTCAGCGCCGATGTCATCGAACTGTTGGCACGAGAGCGGCAAAATCAAGAATCCGATCTGAACCGCCGAGTGACGCTGCTGAACCAATGTATCCAAGAGCTGCCGCAATCGGACCATGAACTCGTACGATCGCGTTACCTCGAAGGGGTTGCTCACGACACGATCGTCCAGCAAGTGGGGACAAGTCGCCGCACGTTGTTCCGAGACCTGAAACGAATACGCCATCAATTGATGAACTGCATCGAAGGAAAATTGGCATTGGGTGATATTCAATGACGAACATACAACCCGACCCGAAAACTCGCAGTCGACTCGAAACGCTGCTCTCGATGCACATCGACGAAGGGCTCGATCAAGCTGCAACAGAAGAATTGGAATTCCTGCTACGCGATGATCCAAGCAATCGCGAGTTCTATTTGCAGTACTTGGATCTGCAAGCCGCGTTGCCTGTCGCCGTTACCTCGGCGGCTGGCGAACAAGCGACGTCATCCGAGCAAGATTCCGATTGGATCTCCGCGCTGGTGGAATTCTCGGAAATGAAACGCGAATCGAACAGGACGCTCGATCGTTCGACTGGCCATTTAAGTCGTGCGCCGTGGATGATCACCTTTGCTTCGCTCGCAGCCACTTGTTTGATTGCGGTGGCGTTCTATGTAACGCGATCTACTCCTGTCGTCGTGGACTCTGCGCCGACGTCACCGCAGGAGCAAAACGCAAGCGATCAGGAAATACAGCAGGGTGACGTGATCCTGGCACAGGCAGCCGGTGCCGAGTTGTTTGGAGAGTTTCTGCCACCGGTGGGCGAGCCGCTGCGGTTTAATCACGAGTACGCGCTGACCGCCGGGTTGATTGGGCTTCGGTTTCCTGACGGTGCGGAAGTCATCCTGGAAGCACCGAGTATTGTTGAAATCTCAGGTCGAGAACGCTTGTTGGTCAGCATGGGACAATGCAGTGTGCATGCACCGCCGGGAGCCGAAGGTTTTGAAGTGGTCACGCCTCAGACGGAGATCATTGACTTAGGCACGCGTTTCTCTGTTGCGGTCAGTGACGTTGGCGCGACCGATGTTCAGGTCATCGAGGGGCTGGCCGAAGTGCGGGCGACGAAAACGGTCGCAGCCGATCCCGTCCGGCTGGCTGAACGTCAAGCTCGCCGATTCAGCGATGAGAGCGGGGATCGGCCGCAGTCAATCGAGTTCGATTCCGGCAGCTATCGAAAAACGCTACCCGATCGCGTTGTCAGCTACCGGGCAAAGCCAACCGAAGAGGGTGGTATCTCGGAACTGCAAAGCGTGACCGTCCAGCGTGACCATCGCGAGGTGACCATCCCCGTTGCCGACATGATTGGCATCAAGGTGACCCACTTCTGTGGCACGGACATTGCCGGCACGTCCGTCCAAGTGGGTGATGACGTTGACCGGCTAGCGGGTTTAGAGACCGATACGCTGCTGTACACGGGAGTGCTAAATCCAGGAGGTTCGGTTGAACCTCTCGTCGAAGATCCAGTACTCGCTGGCCCCAGTGTCGTAGGTGAAACGACTCCTGGTTTGGCGATTCAGTTCCGCAAACCGGTCGTCAATCGGCCCGGGCCCGATGTCGTGTTCTTTGAGTTGCAGTCCGTCGTCAATCCTCCCGAAGGGGATGCGTTTCACGTCAGCCCGCTGAAGTTTAGCGAGGGTCTACGGTCTGTTTCGATTCGCAAATACGACATCACCATGACGTCACGTGAAGCACAACAGCTAACAATATTTGAGCCGTATTTCTTCCTCGAGTCGCCCTCCTGTCTCGAAGGTCTAATGAGCGGCGAGGTGTATCAACGTCGGCCTTCGATGCGATTTAGCGCATTGGCCGTGGGAATCGATCTTTCGGACCTGGGTTATGCGGACGATGCGGCGGTCGACGGTTTGTTTTTCCAGGACGCGTTGGACGACTTACATATCGTCGACCCTGTGTTTATCGCCGGACTGCCTTCGGACAAGGTTGAGGATACAAAAGAATGAGTCCCGTTTGTAAACAAGTTAGGCCCATCGGATGTTTAATTGGCGGTCGATTCTATGTAGCTACCGTCACCAGACGGTGGATCCACGCTCTGGCGAGCGTAGCTACGACAGTTATTGTTCCGACTATCCTTAGCGTCGGCCGCTCACAGGGTTTTGATTCGCTTCGAGTCAAGCCGAAAGTCGTCACCGCTCTCGCGGTATTGATTCTGTTTTCGGCCGGCCGGGCCTTGGCAGCGGAACCGGTCATTCAGTGGCGTTTCGATGGTGAATCGCAACTCGGAACCGAATCACAATTAGGGATATGGCTGGGCAAACCCGGCACCCTTGCCGATGGACCCCGGTCGCCCAAGTATCCGGGATTCGAGACGAACAACACGGCGATGACCTTCAGCGGGCACGAAGGCGCCATTCAGATCAAGGATCACGAGCGTGGCGGCGCTACCAACGTTCGATTCGGAAGCGGCGACACCTTCGCTTTTGAAACCTGGGTGAAATTCAGGTCCATCCGCTCTGGACAAATCGCCTATGTACTGGGCAAGGGGCGGCACCCCAAGCATGGTGACGATTTTGGCGACGACAATCAAAATTACTCGATCCGGTTTCAGGGATCGGGGAGCGGTGCCCAAGTTGGATTGCTATTCACCAGCGAGCATCCCCAGACGAAGCAGCGCGCGTGGCATCGTTGGTGGAGTGAAGCCATCGTGCCGGGCGCTGGCTGGCATCATGTGGCGCTCGAGTTCACGTTCGGCAAAGGCGACAGTTTACACGCCTGGATCGACGGCCAACCGGTCACGGGTAAATGGGACGAAAGTGGCGCAACCGATCTGCCCCCCGTCCAAGACGCCGACGATCTCGTCATCGGCACTGGCTTTACCCGCGGCGCAAGCTCGTCGTTTCAAGGCTGGCTGGATAACCTCGCGATCTATCGCTCGCCCTTAGATCCCGCCGACGTCGCCGAGCGTTACCGGTTTGTCCCGCTGCCGCCAGCGGTGACGCGGCAATTGATGACGCCTGGCAAGGTGCTGGTGCAGATCAGCGAGGACGGCGTTCCCGAAGCCAACAGCTGGCCGGAAGACCCGCAGGTCACCGAGGACTATCACGAAGACGTGTTCGGATTGTTCGAGCTTCCCCATAAATATGTTGCCACGGGTGTCCGGGGCGACCGCGCCAACCCATCGCACCTGCGTGCCTCGGCGGTGGTGACCCTACCCGCAGGGAAACACCGGATGTTGGTCCGAGGCCGCGGTATGTGTCGGCTGTACATCGACGGAAAAAAATTGCTTGAGACTCCGCCCCGACCGCACGACCCCGGCGGCTACGAGCCGCTTTCGGTTCAAGACAAATATCTCGATCTCGGTCCCGACTTTCGTTTTGCACCGCCGGGAAACCGTGATGCTTGGTGTGAATTCGAAACCTCTGGCGGTGAGCATTTCGTCATCCTGGAAACGCTGGTTGGTGGCATCATCGGTAGCAGCACATTCCGGCCCGAAGTTGGCGAAACCGTCGTTGCCGTTTCCCTGGAAGGCAGCGAATCATGGTCGTTGCTCTCGCCTGGGGATCGCGAGGTTCGTTACACCGACGAAGGTTGGCAAGCGTATGAATCCGAGCGTCGTGAAAGGCTCGCCAAGATGAACGCTGCTGCTCGTGAAGAACGTCGATCTGCGAATCATGACTACTGGAACCGCCGCCGCATCGCCGCCGCCAAGTGGTTGGCGGGCACCGACCAGGTCACCGTGCCTGAGCTGCCCGCCGGTTATCCCGCCCACAATGCGATTGATCATTTCATTGCCGCGCGGATCGTGGATGTCAAGCGGGACTCGACCCAGTCCGCCACGGGTGGCGTCGACTATTTCAAACAGATTCGCCCGCTGCTGGAGTCGCGTTGCTACGACTGTCACCAGGGGGGCAAGGCTCAAGGCGATTTGCGGCTAGACGATCACGTATCGGTGTTGACGGGCGGTGACTACGACGGACCCGCCATCGTTCCCGGCGACATCGACGCGAGCGCGTTGTTGGATCGGATCACATCCGAGGACGAAGATGTTGTGATGCCGCCCAAGGGTGATCGGTTGACGGACGAGGAAGTCGCTTTGCTGCGGCGTTGGATCAAAGAGGGGGCTGTATGGCCTCAGTTCGACGTCGACGATTTCCAGCCGACTCCGTTGGCGGATGACTTGCGTTTTCTCAGGCGTGTAACCCTCGACACCGTGGGTGTGCCGCCGACCGAGTCCGAGATCACGGCGTTCCTCAATGACGAACCGGAAACACGTCGTGCCGAGGTGATTGATCGGCTGTTGAACGATCCCCGCTGGGCCGATCACTGGATGGGTTATTGGTTGGACGTGCTTGCCGAAAACCCGAACATCCTCAACCCGACGCTCAACAACACCGGGCCTTTCCGCTGGTGGGTGTACGAGTCGCTGCTGGACAACAAGCCTGCCGACCTGTTCGTGACCGAATTGATTCGCATGGAAGGCAGCGAGCGGTATGGCGGCCCTGCCGGCTTTGCCACCGCGACGCAGAACGATTTGCCGATGGCCGCCAAGGGGATGATTGTCAGCTCGGCGTTTCTCGGAGTCGAAATGAAATGTGCTCGATGTCACGACGCCCCGTCGCATGTTTCGCTGCAGCAGGATTTGCTACAGCTGGCTGCATTGTTGAAACAGCAACCAATCAAGTTGCCCGAATCCAGCAGCGTGCCAATGGATCGGCTGAGTCACACGGGCCGCAAGCCACTGATCGAAGTCACACTGAAACCGGGAACCGTCGTTCAACCGGCCTGGCCGTTCGCCCGTTACTGCGATGAATCGGTCGCGGATGCACTGGCGGAAGATCCACAAAACTCGCGAGACCGACTCGCGGCCCTCGTGACCGCGCCGCAGAACGAACGTTTTGGCCAGGTGATGGTCAACCGCGTCTGGCAGCGACTGATGGGACGCGGTCTGGTCGCCAGTGTGTCCGATTGGGAAAAGGGCGGTCCTTCGCATCCAGAATTGCTGCGTTGGCTCGGGCACCAATTTGTTGCGTCCGGATATGACATGCAGGCCGTCAGTCGACTGATCCTGAACTCGCATGCCTATCAACGGGCGACCGATCCGACACTCCGCGAAACCAGTCCCCTGTTTATCGCGCCGGCACCGCGGCGATTGACGGCCGAGCAGATTGTCGATTCGGTTTTCCACGCGACCGGTACTCCGTTTGATTTGGAAGAAGTCAGCTTGGACATCGACAGCGTGCGTGCCGTCGCGACCACCATCACGCTAGGCAAACCACGACGATGTTGGATGCTCGCTTCGAGTTCCAACGAACGGGATCGCCCCAGTTTGTCACTGCCACGGATCACCGCCGTCACTAGCGTTTTGAAAACCTTCGGCTGGCGTGGGGCACGCCAGGATCCGCAAAGTCTTCGCGACACCGAATCGAACATTCTTCAGCCAGCGATCCTCGCCAATGGCGTGATGAGCATTTGGTTGACGCGGCTCAGTGACCGACACGGAATCACACAGCTCGCACTGGAGGATCAGTCGGTTGAACAACTTGTCGATCGTGTTTTCCTCAGACTGCTGACGCGGAAGCCGTCCAGCGAAGAGAAAGAACGTTACGTCCGATTCCTGTCCGACGGCTACGACACTCGCGTGATCCCGGAATCGCAACGAGTCCGACCGACATCCGGTAAACGCGAGCCTGTTCGTTATGTCAGTTGGTCCAACCACGTCGATGGTCCCGCCAATACGCTGGCGGTACAAAAGGAAGCCGACGCTCGCCGCGGCGATCCGGCAACCAATGCCCTAAACAATGACTGGCGACTCCGCATGGAAGACATGCTGTGGGCCGTCTTGAATGCGCCCGAATGGGTTTATACGCCGTAGGAAATCCGTAGCGAAACTCGCCAAGAGTTTCGAGTTATTAATGCACCGCGAAATGTTGAAGTGCGTTTTTTAGCCACGGAGTGGCGACAGCAAGTAGCCTGGGGGCGTAAGCCGCCAGGAAAACTGCAGTTACCTCTCCACCGACGAAGTCGGGGGAGAGGTCGAGCACGCCCTTAAGGCGTTGCTCGGGTGAGGGGGCGACCGCGCTATCGGAGAGCAATCCGGTGCAAACGGCGATATCGTCGCCATTGGCTTGCTCGGTCAGCCCCCTCACCCCAGCGTCGCTGAAGGCTCCGCTGGACCTCTCCCCCAACGAAGTTGGTGGAGAGGTGGCATAAAAGTTGCGCAACCAAAAATCACAACAATAGCAAAGTCTTAGCAGTCCAGGCGACATGCTGACGTGCCTCCGGTACTTCAAAAATGACGCGTCCGCTTTCCAGTCAAACCAACTGCCATAACCAAACGAAACCATTTTTGACCACAAAATCAGGCCCGCGGCTAGCGCCGTCGGCTCACGAGTTCATTCAACCACCTGGATACTCTTATGAATCGACGACACTTCCTTGCACAAACCGGCGCCCTGGCCGGAGCCGCGCTCGCTGGTCGGCCGTCGCTTGCGTCCGAGACGCTCGCGTCGCCGACCGCGATCAATGTCCCCACGGGCAAAGCCGAGCACGTGGTGTTTATCTGGTTGGGCGGAGGGATGGCTCAGGTCGATACATTTGATCCCAAGAATCGTGGAAACTCCAAAGCGTCGCCAAAGCTCGCCGGCTCGGAGTACGACACAATCGACACCGTCGTACCGGGAGTGAAGTTCTGCGAACACCTGCACCGCACCGCGAAGCTCGCCGATCGCATGACCGCTATCCGCACAGTCAATCATCATTTGGTCGACGAACACGCCTTCGGCACCAATTTCGTCCATACCGGCCGTCTGATCAGCGGCAGTGTGACATATCCCTCGATCGGTTCCATCATCGGCCATGTTCGCGGCGCCGCGAACCCGGACGTCCCGGCGTACATGTTGATTGGCTATCCCAACGTCAGCCGCGGCCCTGGTTTTCTAGGTGCCAAGGCGGGCTACGTTTACCTCGTCGATACCGATAGCGGCCCCGCTGGTTTCTCTCGCCCTGAAGACGTAACGGCACTTCGCGTCCAGCGGCGTCAGCAACTGCTTCAACCCCTGACCGACCGCGTCCCAGACGACTCGGTCATCTCGCAGTACCGTACCGCTCAAGCCGAAGCTCTGCGGTTGGCTGGCCCAGACTTCATGCGTCATTTCCGCCTGCAGGATGAGCCCGACGATTTGCGGAATGCCTACGGTGGCGAGTTCGGTCAGCGCTGCCTACTGGCCCGTCGCCTGGTGCAGGCCGGCGTGCGATTTGTCGAAGTCTCACACAACTTGAACTTCATCAACGGAACCGGCTGGGACACCCACTTCGAAGGCCAACAGAACCAGCATCTGCTGATCAAAGAACTCGACGCCGCATTGTCAGCCCTGATGGCCGACCTCGAGAAACAGGGCATGCTCGACAAGACGCTGGTCGTGATTGGCACCGAGTTTGGTCGTCCCGCTGAATACGATGCTCGCGGTGGCCGCGGACATCAGGGCAGTTGCTTTAGCCTAGTCCTCGCCGGTGGCGGACTGAAGCATCAAGGCGCCTACGGAGTGACCGACGAACGCAGTAAGAAGATCGTCGAGAACCCTGTCTCTGTCCCCGACTTTCACGCCACGATCCACGCCGCGCTCGGCATCAATCCGGCCCACGAACTGTTCGACGGCTCACGCCCGATCCCGATCACTGACCAAGGAAAGCCCATCACCGCGTTGTTCAGTTAAGCAACATGTGGGATAGGCTTCCAGCCTGTGATGGTGGAAACGACAGGCCGGAAGCCTATCCCACACCTACAACGCGATATCTTGGATGAACCGAGTTGAATCAATGACCTGTCTGAAGAAAACATCACTGTTATCGATCGCGTTTGCACTCTTCTTCACCGTGGGCGCGATCGACAATGCCGCCTTGGCTGACGAACCGCTCACGCCGCAGCAACTGCAATTCTTTGAAAAACATGTTCGGCCACTGTTGAGCGAACAGTGCTACAAGTGCCATTCGGAAAAGTCGTCCAAGGGAGGTCTGCGTGTCGATTCACGCAGCTCGCTGTTGTTGGGAGGCGAATCAGGATCAGCCATCGAACCAGGAGACCCTGATGCCAGTGTGCTGATCGAGGCGGTGCGCTATGAAACGTTCGAGATGCCGCCCTCGAAGAAGTTAAGCGACAAGCAGATCGAAATTCTTGCCAAGTGGATTCAGATGGGGGCTCCTTGGCCGGGTGACCACGGCGACGTCGTGCGGCGTCCCGAAGGCAAGACGTTCACGGACGAGGAACTCAATTGGTGGGCCTTCCAACCCGTGACCGATCCCGTTCCGCCGACACAGCTTTCGCAGCCCGATTGGTGCCGCAACGAGATCGACCAATTCATCGCAGCGGATCTCGATCGCCAGCAACTGGTCCCTGCACCCGAAGCGGATCGAGCAACGTTGTTGCGTCGCCTGTATTTCGATCTCATCGGGCTGCCCCCAACACCTGAGGAAGTGCGGGCGTTTGAACGAGACACCGACCCGCAGGCCTACGAGAAGGTCGTTGACGAATTGCTGGATCGCCCGGAGTACGGCGAACGATGGGCACGTCATTGGTTGGATCTGGTGCGATACGCGGAATCCGACGGTTACCGCGCGGATCGCGGCCGTCCCCAAGCATGGCGGTATCGGGACTATGTGATCGATTCGCTGAACGAAGACAAACCCTACGACCGATTTGTTCAGGAACAGTTGGCGGGGGATGAACTGTTCCCCGACGATCCCGCGGCTCTGATCGCCACCGGATTCATGCGACACGGGATTTTTGAGTACAACGTGCCCGATATCCGCGGCCAGTGGGACAGCATTCTCAATGAGCTCACCGATGTGACGGGCGATGTCTTCTTTGGATTTGGTTTTCAATGTGCCCGCTGTCACGATCACAAATTTGATCCGTTGTTGCAAAAGGATTACTTTCGACTGCGAGCCTTCTTTGAAGCCACGCTCCCTCGCGACGATGTGATTGCGGCAACCCCCGAAGAAAAAGCAGCGTATGCAGCGCAAGAGGCGGTTTATCTAGAGAAAACTCGTGAGCTTCGAGAGCAACTCGATGCCCTGCTCGAAAAGCCGCTGCAAGCTGTCTTTGATGCAACCACCAAACGGTACCCCGATGATTTAATGGAGATCATTCGTAAGGATCCGAAGGAACACACACCCTACGAAAAACAGCTCGTGGCATTCGCCAACCGGTTGATTCGTCACGACCAACGAGGTGCCGATTCCCGAGCGAAAGACGACGCTAAGGATCAAATCCTGGCTCTGCGACGCGAACTGGCGAAATATGATTCGTTGAAACCCAAAACCTTGCCGCAGCCGATGACAATCTCGGATGCCGGCAGCATTGCTCCGCCAACAATCATTCCCAAGCGAAAGACAGAGGTGGCGCCGGGCTTCCCGACAATCATGGAGCCCGAAGTTCCTACGATCACGCCACCGGGAAACGTTCCCAATACAACCGGACGGCGATCCGTGCTCGCCCAATGGCTGACTCGTCCCGAGAATCCACTAACAACACGTGTAATCGTCAATCGCGTGTGGCAGTATCACTTTGGACGCGGACTGGCTGCGAACAGCAGCGACTTTGGCATCCTCGGTGGTGCTCCCACGCATCCCGAACTACTTGATTGGCTAACCAGTCGTTTTCTCGAGCATGGATGGCGATTCAAGAGCCTGCACCGGCTGATTGTTACTTCGGCAACCTACCGCCAGGCCGCGTCGCATCCGCAACTGGCGGAATTTCAACAGCAAGATCCCACTAATCGCTGGTACTGGAGAGGCGAGGTGCGCCGCTTGGATGCCGAACAGATTCGCGATTCCATCTTTGCCGTCACCGGAAAACTTCAATCGACTCGCGGTGGTCCCGCCGTGTTGGCAGACCGGCCTCGCAGGTCAATCTACACTCGCGTGATGCGAAACAGTCTCGATCCGTTGATGGAGGTGTTCGATCTGCCACAATTCATCTCCAGTAGCTCCAACCGAGATGCCACGACCACGCCGGTTCAATCATTGCTGTTGATCAACAGCCAAGTGATGCTGGGTCACGCCGCTGCCCTGGCCGAACGAATTTATTCGCAATCGACCACCGATGACAATGTTCAAGCTCGACTGGAAAGATTGTGGGAGGTCTTCTTCGGTCGTCTACCGACCGCGGACGAAGTCGAGCAAGCGAAGTCGTTTCTGGATACGCAAGAACAATTTCGTGCGAGCGAACAGCAAAATGACGGGGTGCCTGCCAATGTCACGACCGGACAAGTTCCTTATCGTGATGGCCAGGCGGTGCTATTCGAAGATAAACCACAACAAGAACGGTTCCAGGTTCCCGCCGACAATCGTCTTGATGTTGACGACTTCACGTTCGAAGCGATCTTTCAGCTGCGGTCGATCTATCAATCCGGAGCGGTACGCACGCTAGCAGCGAAGATGGCTCGAGGCGATTCCAGGTCCGGCTGGCTGTTTGGGATCTCCGGAAAGGGATCTCGCCGGAAGCCACAAACGTTGGTTCTGCAAGTCTTTGGGATGAATTCCGAAGGGCGACCTGAGGAGGTTGTGCTGTTCTCGGATCATCACTTGGACATCAATAAGCCCTACTACGCCGCCGTCAGCGTGCAGATGGAAACACCGGAAACCTCGGGCGTGATCAAGTTCCACTTGAAGGATCTGTCCAATGACGAAGAACCGATGTCGACGGTGGAGTTCCCCAATCCGCTGGTCTCGATGACTGCCAACCACGATCCGTTGAGCGTCGGATCGGGACGAAAAGCAGACCATTTTGATGGCTTGATTGACGATGTTCGTCTTTCGAACGAGGCCCTCTCGAAATCGGAATTATTGCATACCGCCGAGGGGTTCACCGCGGCCACGATCGGCTATTGGAAGTTCGAGCCGAAGCCGGGGCTGCTAAAGGACAGCTTACCCGACGGATTGCCAATGGAACTCGGCGGACGTGGAGCAAAATTCACCCCCGCCTACGCCGCATTTGTTGATCTGTGCCATGTGTTGTTGAACTCAAACGAGTTCCTGTATGTCCGTTAATTTTGCATTAATCGTAGCCTAGGCTTCCAGCCTGGGTTTGCTGTGATTCCCAGGCTGGAAGCCTAGGCTACGTTGCGTAACGTCCCTCGCGAAAGTTCGTAGAAACGCAGAGATCTAGGGCCGGTTCCTACCGGCCAATCTCAAGCTGGCCGGTGGGAACCGGCCCTACGACTTCCCACAACATCTCCAACCAAACTCCCCTCGCCAAAACGGTCCAATGATGAACCCTCATTTTTCGCTTCCACGATCCCGACGTGAATTCCTGACCCAAAGTGGCGCCGGTTTCGGAGCACTCGCGCTGGCTGCGATGCAGGCGGAAACCAACGCTCTGGCTGCGGCGACCAATCCAAGTCAGACACCGGCCCCGCATCATCCGCCAACCGCCAAAAACGTGATCTTCTTGTTCATGGAAGGCGGCCCGAGTCACATCGACACCTTCGACCCCAAGCCCGAGTTGAATCGGCTCGCCGGACAGCATCTTCCCGACAGTTTTGGTACCGTGCTGACCGCCATGGGAGAGTTCCATTCGCCGCTGCTGGAGTCGAAACGGAAATGGAAGCAACACGGCGAAAGCGGGACCTGGGTTTCCGACTGGCTCCCGCACACGGCGAAGTGTGTCGACGACATCGCCGTGATTCGTTCCTGCTGGACCGATGGCAATAGCCACTCTGCCGGCGTGTGCCAGATGAACACTTGCTCCATGCTCGGTGGACGTCCTTCGCTGGGAAGTTGGGTGACGTATGGACTGGGCACCGAGAATCAGAACCTGCCCGCGTTTGTGGTGATGCAGGATGGTCGCGGCGCGGTCGTCAACGGTCCTCGCAACTGGAGCGCCGGCTTCATGCCCGCGACGTACCAAGGGATTCATCTTTCCGAAGGCTCACAGCCCATCGGCAACCTCAATACGCCCGAAGGCATCAGCCCCAAGGTTCAGAAAGGAAAACTCGATCTGCTGAATTCGCTAAATCAATCCTTTGCCAACGACTACCCACAACAAAGTGAACTCGAGGCGAGGATCCGCAGCTATGAACTCGCCTTTCGGATGCAAGCCGCGGCACCCGAAGCAATCGACCTGAGCCAAGAGAACGAAGCGACGCAAGCGTTGTACGGCATGGATCAAAAGGAAACCGCTTCCTATGGACGTCAGTGCCTACTCGCTCGGCGGCTGGTCGAACGCGGTGTCCGCTTCGTCCAGCTGTATCACGGTGCCGGCAGCCGCTGGGATGCACACAGCGGCATCGAATCCAACCACACCCAATTGTGCAAGGCGATGGACAAACCGGTCGCGGGGCTGTTGAAGGATTTGAAGCAACGTGGATTGCTCGATCAGACGCTTGTCGTATGGGGTGGAGAGTTCGGCAGGACACCGATGTCCGAACAAGGCAACGGACGCGACCACAACCCGACCGGTTTTTCGATGTGGATGGCCGGCGGCGGCGTCAAGGGAGGACAGGTCATCGGTTCCACCGACGAACTTGGCCTGAGAGCGGTGGAAGACCGACTGCACGTCCACGATCTGCACGCCAGCATCCTGCACCTGCTGGGGCTGAGCAACATGCAACTGACGTACAACTACAACGGCCGCCCCGAACGCCCCACCATCAACGAGGGCGCCTTCTTCGAGAAGTTGACGACAGGCTGATTAAGTAAGCGGATCGAGATCGGCGCGAGTTCATCCTGCTGCAAGATCGGATATGGCGGCGAGTCGGTAATCGATTGATCCGAAATGGTACCTCAAGAAACGGCGTGATTGGCTACAAGAACTCGGCTGGGATCCTGCCTAACAAGAAGCGGCCCGACTGTACCTCGCCGCAGGCTACAGTGACGAACCGTGAGTCTTTGCTACTTTTCTAACGACCCACACACCGCAGCCATTCCTTGCTTACGGCTATCATGCTGATCCAGACGCAAACAATGCCCATGACACTTTGTTTCGGCCTTTTACGCTTGGTCTTGACTCGGACGATATGATTCTGGACCCCGGCGATTTCTCTGGCTCCAGCGGGCGGCGTCTTGGCTGGACGATGCCGCTCTTGCTTTGGCATTCCGCAACCGGCAGAATGATGTTGCTGGCACTCGTCATATCGCTAGCTGTCTTTGGGATTGCTGCATTTCCTTTTGCCGTGCGTCTAGGTCGTTGGTCGCTTACTCGCTGGCGTCAACCACAAGGCGTTGGTTTCTAAACTATGCACCTGCGCTGGCTGGCATGTTTTCTCAATGGAATACCAAACGTCCTGGGCCAGTGATGTCAAACCGTGATCAGGCTTAAATCCGATGAAACTCAGAATCGTCATACTGGTAGCGATCTCGCTAATTCTGGCTCGCCAATTTGCTACCGCGCAAGTTAGATTGACCGTGGAACTGAAGCCTGATCGGGAAAACCCACTGATCGTACGTGACCAACCAACGCCGCAAGACTTAGTAATCATCTCGATCAAAAACGACACTCCTACGGCGATAACGATACCGGTCACCTACTCGCCGGACGTCGTGCGTCTTTGCGCGTCTGGTTCGAACAATACGCATTGGCCGCTTGTGCTGTATCAACGCAGGAATAATGGGATGGGCATGGCGAGCGGTAGGGAAGATAACGCGAAAATTGAAATGATTGACCTGCCTCCTGGGCAGAGGCGTGTGATTCTTCGTGCGAATGCGCGGGATATCCTTCTGAATCCTGGAGACATATATTCTCTTGAGCCAGAAAGCGAGTTTCTGACTGATCGATGGGTGTGGGAATGGCAAGCTCACCCCAGACCAGATTTTTCGCCCTTTGAGCAACGCAAGGGGGATCGGAGGTCACAGTTCGCAGTCATTTGGTGCGAACTTGAACAGGACGGACGATTGTATCGGTCTATACCACTTCTGATTCAAGCCGATTGGCGAACCGGCGGATAACCAAACGCTGATGCCGGAGCGGCGGTGGCCGATTCGTCACAAGATCAGATGGTCAATCTTACTTCGAAGACCGGCCAGCATCTCGTTGACAGCGCTGAGAATTTCGACGTTTATGCACCGGTTTTTGACGCGGCTTTCAAGGGGTTCAATTTTGGGTCTGAGCTCAAATACATGACCGAAGCGAAGGTCGTTCCCACTGATGTACGCGTCGGTGATCGTGACTTGCGTCAATACGAACACTCTATCGGGCAAATGCAAATACGACTATTGACGATTAGAGATACGGAAATTCCGCATGCCGCCGGATTGTTTAAGGACGGACGACTTTTACAAATGGTTCGGTACTTGAAGTACAAAGCCAACATTGAACCGGACTTTACGTTGTTTGAAAAAACGGCTGGCATCGTGTACGTTGAAGTTGATGTCCAAACCACGACCCCAAAGTAAAACCGACGAATCATGGGGTGGGCTCGGAGGACTCGAGGACACGTTTGGGCAGTGGTTGCTTTCCCCCTTTCCCGAATCAGAAAGACGGGTGGAATGATTTTTCGCTAAAGGAATCGGCAGGTCGGTCCCCATACTCTGCGGTAGGATTGCGAATCGCATCATGCTAAAAAGCCTTCCCGCTGCGGGCGTTTAATCGAGATGATCGGAGTTGGACTCGGCCACCGCACACTTTGTATCAAAATGACATAGGCTTCATGAATTCGAAAGCAACGATTGCCAACGCAGTCGGGGGCGAACGAACTAAATTGTCGGATGCTTTGCTAGTGGTTGGCTGTAGTGGACGAGGCTACGCGTCTCTGCGATTTATCAAATTTCTTGACTCGTGGCCTCGTCCACTCCCCTATAATTCAACGCTGACAAACCACT
>NZ_JBFHFD010000042.1:0-26861 GCF_041583735.1 Novipirellula sp. | reverse complement strand
TCGATCAGATGGGGATAGTCGAGGTGTCGTCCACCGATCAAATAAAAGAGGTCGGTGAAGACCAGTCCGTCGCGACTGATCGCGAGCGTCAGCGGATCGCGTCTTCGCGGATTGGCATTGGAGACCAATGCGTAGTAGCCTCGTGAGGTGCGAAGGACGAAAAATTTGCTCGTCGCATCGGGAAAATTTGTGCCGACAATCGGACTCCATGTTTGCCCGTTGTCCGTCGAAAACGTGCGTAACAATCGGCCCGAACGAGCATTGTCACGAATCAAACCCACGATGCTCTTCTGGTCCGGAAGCACGTACCAATACGGTTCTTCGGGTTGACCGGACTTTCCGTAGCTGGCCAGCGGCAAAGTACGCCATTGATCAAACGCCTTGACGCCGCCAATCATCACCGAAACGCGGCGCTTTTGATCGCGGCGTGTCATCATGTAGTCGCCCGAAGGCAACCGTTTGGGGGCAAAATTATTGAGCGTATCATCGAGCACGGTTCCGTGAGCTTCCCAGTTGCCTTCGGTGGCATTCCAACGAAACGCCTCCAGACTGAGTCCTTCACCAGGATAACCGGGAGCGTGGAAATGACTCGCCAGCGCCAGCAGTTCTCCATCGCGAATCCACATCCCGCGGGCGATCCACCCAAAGCCTTCGATGCGGGGCGGTCCGGTCAAATCGGCTGGCTTGCTCCAGTTCACACCATCGATGCTGGTGGCGTAGGAGACGCGAGTGCCCGCTTGATCATGGTGAGGAACGACATTCCGATGCCGCTCGGGCGACACGTTATCAATTCGTTTGCCGGGACCATCGCTCCACATCGCCCAAAAACGGCCATCGTGTCGAGCAACGTAAGCGTGCTGATGCACCCAATTGCCTCCTTGATCTCGAACATCGCTGATGATGGCGTGCTGAACCGGCAATTTTGGAAGCTGATCAAAATCGATCTTGTTCGGATCCGTCCCGGTCTCTGAAAGTCGCAACATCAGTCCGCTCGTCGGGTTTGCAACCGGATCCGCCATCGACAGATCGGGCATTGCCACGCGAGCCTTGGGCGAGACGACGGTGAACTTGGTCGGTTTTGTATCGATCAAATCGGACGCGGTGCTGCCAATTCGAACGCGAGTGGATTCGAGTAAGGTTTTGTCTGCGGCAACGTGAATGCGAGCGAGATTCGCCCGGCTGCTTCCCTCGCGATTGACCAATGTCCAATCCGACAGCTTCGTCGGTTCGGAAGGAATCTTGCCCGCGGGACCGAGCTGCACAAAAAGTTCATCGGGCTGTTTGGCGTGGCTGGCGATGCGAACGAGCAGCGAAAGCGATTCGCCTTGATTCAGTGTCGGACCGTATTCAATCTTCTCATACAACCGGGCTGACAGCCTCCCATCGGCAGCGATTCCAATCGTGACTCGTTCGTCACCACCGCTTGTGGCAAGACTCAACGCGAAAGTTTTCCCTCGCTCGGGTACGTCAAAGTCGGCGGCCAAATAGAGCTGGTCGCCTTCGTCGCCGAGGTCGATCCAGTCCGCGTTGGCGTCCGGTTTGGGAGCCGCGATGGCTGGCAAAGGACTGTCAGCCTGTACCGTCTCTGGCATTTCAAGTTGGTTCAGTGCGGCCAGTTCGATCTTCAAGACTTCCACGGTTCGCTTGCCGCTGGCGAAGGCGACCAACAGATTTCCGTCGTGCTCAATGGCATGCGGATAATCCACCTGGCGGCCGCCCGCGAGATAGCCAAGTTTGTCAAACACCAACCCATCGTCGCTGATCGCGATCGTCAGCGGATCACGCGCACGCGGGTTGCTGTTGGAGATCAAGACGTACCGCCCGTCCTTGAGACGAAAACCGTACAGCTTGAACGTGGCATCGGGAAAGTTGGTGCGTACCGGTTTGCTCCACGTTTGTCCATTATCTGTCGAGAAAGCCCGATAGAGAAACTTGCTGCGGCGATTGTCACGAAACAACGCCGCCAGATTGCCATCGGGCAGTTCCCACCACAGCGGTTCTTCGGCGCGCAATTGGCTGTTCGTACCCAAAACCGGGAACGATTTCCAATCTCGCAGCGACTTTGTGCCTCCGACGAGAAACTCGACGCCGGCCGATTTGTAGTCGTAAGGGCGACGAGACATCATCCACTGACCGCTGGGGAGCCGTTTGGGTGGGAAGTTGTTGATCGTATTGTCGGCGATCACGCCGATGTTTTCCCATGACTCGTTTTGTGAGTCGAAGCGAAATGCTCCTAGTTCCAAACTTGGGCCGAAGAACCCAGCCGCTTCATCCAATGAAACCAACGCCAGCAATTCGCCGTCACGTTGCCAAAATCCGCGGGCGATGTAGCGGAAACCTTTTTCTGAACGCGTGTTGTAGTAGGGCGAGTTTGGTCCCGAGTTTGGCGGTTCCGGTGTCAGGTATTTGGGTTCGCTCCACTGCAGTCCATCGACGCTGGAGGCATACTTCACCCGCTGTCCGACACGGTCTTCGAGTTCCGGCCCGTCGCTCCACATCACCATGAATTTGCCATTGTGATGCACCAGATAGTTATGCTGGTTCACGCCATGTTCATCACGCACGTCGCTGACGATCGTATGGTCGCTGGGAACACGAGGCAATTTTGTATGGTCGATTTGGTGTGTGTCGATCGGGATCGAGTTCCCCACCAACATCCGAGTCGAATCAGCAGCGGTAACCGGATCGGGATAATCGAGTTCGTCCGCTCGCAACTCCGGGAATTGCATCAACACACAGGCCAAGACGATGGGAGCGATCGTGTGGAAGTTCATGCGGAATCTTCTTGGGTTGTGGCATCCAGAGAAAAACGGGTCAAAACAAAGGGGTCAGGTCAAAACAAAGGGGGCAAACCTCTTTGTTTATGTTTTCGAGCAATGGTCGAACTCGTGGACGTCCTCTTGGCCGCATTGTGGATTCCAGATTGAGCCGCCTTGCAATCGATTCGACCCAGCCTTCATCTCCCAGCGGTGCACCGCGATTCGCACAAATGCGGATCGCTTTCAACTCGCTTTCTGACAATGGTTCATTGACACGAGAGACCCAGTTGGGAAGCCGAGGGATGGGCCATGGAGACAATAACTTCGGGACTGGCTCGGGCCGTTGCAGCCAACGCCAAAGGGACCCCCATCGCCAGTCTTCCGCCCGGTCCGTCATGTTCGCCCTCAACGCATTTCGCTCGACGTAGCGACAGGCAACCAGAAAATGTTCATCGTCCTGAATTGGAAAGCTCTTGAAGCGGCCCTGGTAGAGATGCCCGCGTCCGGCGGAATTGTAGTGTGCGTGGTACCGCATCGTGTGAGTGCCTCCAACCCACTTGCAAAACCGACCCATTTCACCATCGACCAATGGACGAACAATCAAATGCCAATGGTTCGTCATCAATTGATACGAGAAAAGTTCGATTTGATACAGACCCAACGCCTCATGCAACACGTTTTCAAAAGCGAGGAAGTCGCCTTCCTTCTTGAACATCGGCGCATTCATGTTTGCGCGGTTCAAGGCGTGGTAAATCCCGCCTGCTTCGTCAGCTCTCGGAGATCGTGGCATTCTCTGATTGTAAACCGGACCTCACGCGAAAAGAAAGAGGATTGACGTTTTTGATCGTCCGCAATTGAGGTGACACACATTAGCGAAAAAGGGAAACAATGTTAGAGAATGAGATGCTAAAAAATGTGATCGCGGAAACCAAGCAAGCCGCTTTCTGCTTGGGCTCGCCCTGGTAGGGCAATTGTCGGCACAATTTCACGCGAGTAACCGACTGCAAAGATTTCAGATCTTGGCCACGCTCTGTTTCAGTCTCGC
The DNA here is from genome assembly GCF_041583735.1 of Novipirellula sp. NCBI lineage: Bacteria > Pseudomonadati > Planctomycetota > Planctomycetia > Pirellulales > Pirellulaceae > Novipirellula > Novipirellula sp. The sequence continues at coordinate 23,057 of NZ_JBFHFD010000042.1, read as the reverse complement.
GACACTTTCAGAAAAGCTGCTGTGTCCGAGTTGACTGAAAAAGAGGTTTGATCCCTTTGAGTTGGATTTGACCCCTTTGATTTGGATTTGCAGGTGACTAAGAAAGGGGTTCGACCTGTCCCGTGGGTCACGAAAGTCTTGACGACTTCCGCTACCAGTGAGGACCGGCACTTTATGTTCCGGCGGTCCTTAGAGCAAGGTTCGTAGCGCCTCGGGAAGTGCCAGACACTCTTGCTCGAACACCCGGGCGGCTAATGTGTCGGTGTCGTCATCGGGTTTAACGGGGCATGACCTCTGCACGATGATTGGGCCGTTATCGTATTCGTTGTCAACGAAATGGACCGTGCAGCCGCTGATTTTGACGCCTCGCTTTAGTACCGCATCGTGCACGAAGTGGCCGTACATCCCCGCACCGCCGAACGACGGCAACAGCGCCGGATGGATGTTAATCACTCGGTTTTCAAAGTCGTTGGGGACTAGCACATGATTCAAATAGCCCGCCATCACGACGTATTTGACCTCGGCTTCGCGGCAGGGATCAAACATTTCACGTGAGTGTTCAAACGGATCGCGGTGATCGCGTTTGCGAACAACTCGCGTGGGGATGCCATCGTTTTTGGCGATATCGAGCCCACGCACATCGTCACGACTGCTGATCACCAAGCGGATGTCGATTGGCAATCCGTGTTCGTCACGATGCCGGATCAGATTGGCAAGCGTGCGCCCACTGCCGCTTAAGAAAATCGCGATGGGAAGTTTCGATTCGCTCATGTTGGATTCTGGCATTAGGCGTTCTTTTGCACAAAGACTTTGCCGAATTCCGTCTCGCTCGGCTCGGTTCCCACGATCGCATCGGAGCGAAGTTCACTGGCAAGCGTTTCATTGCAAATCGTGTCACCGTGTTCCTTGAGCGCCGTGGCGACTTCGATGTCTTCGCTAACGATGCCCACGGTGATGCGGTCGGTGTAGCCGCAATCGATTTCTTTCCGCTTGCTTTGGATCGTGCGGATCAGGTCCTTGGCGATGCCTTCGCGGCGGAGTTCGTCGGTCACCTCGGTGTTGAGGACGACGACACTGCTGGCACCTTGGCTCGCGGCCCAGCCCTCTTTGGCTTTTAAGCGAACTTCGATGTCTTCGTTGTCGAGTTTCAACGGTTCACCGCCGGGCAATTCGATTTCCACGAATCCGTCACGCCCCAGGGCCGTCAGCAGCGTGTTGCCGTCGGCGGTCGTCAATGCTTTCTTGACAGCAGGCATATTCTTGCCCACACGAGGGCCGAGTCGTTTGAAATTCGGGACCACGGTGTACTGGACGTATTGGTCGCCTTCGGTGGTGTAGTCGACCGATTTAACGTTCAGTTCTTCGCGGACAAGCAGGTCATGCGACTTCAGCCAATCGATCTCTGCATCATCCGCCAACACCACTTCGACCTGCGAAAGTGGCAGTCGGACTTTCAGTTTGGCTTCGGCACGTGCGGCACGGCCCAGCGAAGCGATTTCACGCAGCAGTTTCATGCTGGTCGAAAGTTTCGCATCAATGCGATCGTTGTCGGCGACCGGATAATCGCACAAGTGGACGCTTTTTCGTGTGCGATCCCCAAACGGTTCGGTCAAACTTTGCCAAAGCGTTTCGGATAGGAACGGCACAAACGGAGCGACGATCTTAGTGATCTGCAGCAGCGATTCGTACAGCGTCCAGTAGGCATCGTGCTTGTCTTGCGAGTCCTTGTCGCTTGCCCAGAATCGGTCGCGGCTACGGCGGACGTACCAATTGCTCAATCCATCGACGAACGACGTGATCGCTTGGCAGGCGTTGTAGTTGTCCAGCACGTCCATGCGGTCGACCACGATTTCGTTTGTGCGATTTAGTTCCGACATGATCCAGCGATCGATTTCACTTCGCTCGCTGATATCGCGGTACGTCGGAGCCGACGCCAGGCTTGCCGAAGTGAGTTGATCGTCCGCGTCGGTTGCGGTGGTAGGATCGAAACCGTCGATGCCAGCGTAGATGCTGAAGAAACTAAAGACGTTCCAAAGTCGCAGCAAGAACTCGGGGATCGAATCTTTGATCGATTGTTCGCGGTAGCGGATGGCGGTCCACGGCGGTTGCCCGGCAAAGAAGAACCAACGCAGTGCATCGGCACCGTACTTGTCAAAGATCTCGTTGGGCTCGCGATAGTTTCGCAAGCTCTTGCTCATCTTGTTGCCGTCTTCGCCGAGCATTAAGCCCAGCACGATGCAGTTGCGATACGGGTGCGGGTAGGCTTGATCGGCCAAAGGGTCAGAAAAGGTGTCCGACACCTTTTTCGTTTCCGCGCCTTCTTCTCGTTCGCTGATCGAGGCCCCTTCGCCGAACAACATCGTGCTGATCGCCAATTGGCTATAGAACCAACCACGAGTCTGGTCGAGGGCTTCGGAGATGAAATCGGCGGGGAATTGATCTTGGAACGATTCGTGGTTTTGGTGGGGCCAACCCCATTGGGCGAACGGCATCGCGCCGCTGTCGTACCAGCAATCGATGACCTCGGTCACCCGTTGCATCCGAGCACCCTGGGCGAACGGTGAATCGTAGGTGACCGCGTCGATATACGGTTTGTGGACTCGCAAATCGTCCGCCAACTCGGGATTGGCCGCCTTGGCTTGTTCCCAAACTTCGGTCCCTTGCAGTCCTGGTTTGGCCAGCACTTCGTCGTAGCTGGCGACCGCCTCCATTTGTCCGGTTTCTTGACAAACCCAGATCGGTAGCGGCGTGCCCCAGAAACGTTCACGCGATAACGCCCAGTCGACGTTGGATTCAAGGAAATTGCCGAAACGACCGTTCTGGATGTGTTCGGGTTGCCAGCCAATTTGCGAATTGTTCTTTAGCATCAGGTCGCGGAACTTGGTCGTTCGCACGAACCAGCTACGGCGCGGGTATTGGATCAGCGGATCTTCTTGTGCACGCCAACAGAACGGATAATCGTGAAGGTATTGCTCGAGCAACAACAACTTGCCGGCTTCGCGTAACATTCGCGAGATCGGTTTGTCGGCGTCCTTGACCCACGTGCCTTTCATCTCCGCAAAGTCGTCGGTGAACTTGCCGTCCGGTCCGACCGCGCACAACAATTCAGGACGATCCGTTTCGGCAAAACGTGCTTGCTCTTGGGTCAGCACTTCGTAGTCGACTTCGCCGAACGCTGGTGCTTGGTGAACGATACCGCTACCCGATTCGGTGGTCACAAAGTCAGCTTCGACGACGCGCCACATCAATGCTTCGGATTCGCCGCTGGTCAGGTTGCCGGTCGCGTCGCCGAGCGATTTGTAATAGTTGTCAAACGGAGGAACGTAACGCTGGCCGACCAACGATTTTCCGGAGACGGTTTCCAGGACGGGAAGTTCGCGTTTCAGTTTCCCTGTGATCGTTTCGACCAGGTCGGCTGCGATCACCAGTTCTTGGCCGGTTTCGTCGTCACGGACGACGGCATAGTCCAATTCGGTGTGGACCGCCGCGAACATATTGCTTGGCAGCGTCCAGGGAGTCGTGGTCCATACGACAAGTGAACGTTTGGGATTGTCGACCAACGGGAACAGCACATACACGCTGGGGTCGGCGACTTCGCGATAGCCTTGGCCGACTTCGCCCGAGGACAACGCCGTGCCGCCTTGGGCCCACCACCAAACGATCTTGTGTCCTTGGTACAACAGCCCGCGTTCGAACAGCGTTTTCAGACTCCACCAAACACTTTCGATATAGCTTTGATGGTAGGTGACGTAGGCCTTTTCCAGGTCGACCCAGAATCCGAGTCGGCGGGTCAGGTCTTGCCACTGTTGCATGTAGCGAAACACGCTTTGTTGGCATTTTTGGATGAAGGGTTCGACGCCGAATGCTTCGATTTCTTCTTTGCTGTGGATGCCGAGTTCCTTGCCCACTTCGACTTCGACCGGCAAACCATGCGTGTCCCAGCCCGCTTTGCGTTCGCAGCGATAGCCTCGCATCGTCTTGTAGCGGGGGAAAACGTCTTTGATCGAGCGGGTCAGGCAGTGGCCGGGATGCGGCAACCCGTTTGCAGTAGGTGGGCCTTCATAGAAAACGAACGAAGGAGCATCGGCACGCTGAGCCAACGATTTCTTGTAGATGTCGTGATCGTCCCAAAACTGCAAAACTTCGAGTTCAAGTTTTGGGAAATTGGGGCTGCTCGGTGGAGCACGGAAAGGACTCACGGAAGCGGGCATCATCAATCGCTTTTAGACGCTAGGGCAAAGGTGTTCGGGAGTCGGCAAAGATTAAATTTTTGCCGGACAACAACTAATCGGAAACCATATCCGATTTTGAGACACCTTTGCAGCACCTGTGTTCGTAGAGAAGACGCGATTTCGCGGTAGAGCCAAGCCCAGCGACGTTCACACCCACGCGTGCGTTGGGAGTCGCTGATTTTGGGTCGTGGATCTTGCTAAAGATCCTCTTTCACCTAGAAAACAGGGAGCTTTAGCAAGCTCCACTACCAAAACGAGGGGATTTAGTCGTTTAGGTCTTCGTCGACGTCATCGAAGTCGTCGAAATCTTCCAATTCGTCGTCGTCGCTGCCGTCGCCGCTGCTGAGCCCGAATTCGGCACTGATTTCGTCTTCGATCTCGATCTCGTAGTCGTCTTCGAGTTCTTCCTCGAAATCGTCGTCAAAATCGTCATCGAAATCGTCTTCGTCAATATCGTCGAATTCATCGACCTCGTCGTCTTCATCGAGTCCATCGTTGAAGCCGTCGTCGCCCGTGCCGCCTCCTTCGGAATCGTCATCCGAGCCAAAACCCGAGTCTTCGTCGCCATCATCATCGTCGTCGTCATCGTCGATCAAGTCGTCATCATCGATCGAAGTCGGTGATGGCAGTATCGCACCCCCCGTCCATGCCGTCATGGTGGGTGGCGTCATTTGCCCCGAAAACGTACCGCCCAAATAATCGCCCCCGCGCGGATTGGATCGCGTATTTGTTTGCGGGACAGCGGTCGATGTCGCGGACGATGGATCCAATTCGGACTGTTCGGAAGCGGTAGAAGCGATGGACATAAGTGATGAAAGATCTCAGAAAATTCTTGTAGAAAGCCAGTTCGATATCAAATGCTGGCGTGGATCGCCGTCATGCGTTGGGGGCATAAAGGACGGGGATGATTCACATGGGGGAGTCTGCGGTGCTTTGGGGGTCCAGGAAGACCTGCGTGAGTTTCTCGATCCTGCATAATTTGTCAACGCAGTTCCACCGGAACATCCGATTCAATCGGATCAGGTGGCAATCACTACCCAAATGGTCGAGTCCTCGCCAAGGGCAGTGCTATAGCCGACGTGAACCACATTTTGATACCTCACATCAAACCGACAAGGCGACTGGCAACATTCGGGCGAGGAATTCTTGCAGAAATTTTGATTTCACAAGTTTTTCGCGTGTTTGGGACAGTGTCGCTACCAATCAAACCTTACTCAAACCGACGTTTGATAACCTCGCCGGATGAATATCATCGCCCGATGAAAAACTTTGTCGAGGTTGCGAAATCGCGGATGCCACACCGGAATCATCAATCGTGGCGGATTTAACGGATCGAAATCCTATGAGAAACTTTGCTGTCTTTTCACTCCCATTGCTCGCAATCGGTTGCATTAGTGTCGTGGTGGGATGCGCAGGCCGACAATACGGACACATTTTGGCGGCGAACGACAAGGACCTTGTCGGCAGCCATGTGGCCGGCGCGGCCACATGGAACCCCTTGGTCGATGAATCGGTCGCCAAGTTGTTGGGACGATGCCCGCCCGCGATCCAGACCGTTTCGTTTGAATCGGCGAACGCAATGAAACTGGACGGGCAAATCGGATCGGCCTTAGCCTCCGGCCCCGCCACAGTCTGCTTCATCGGGATCGAGAATAAGAGCGCCGAAGAGATGGTCGATTTTAAAGATCAACTGTACGAGCGGATCGATTCGCAAATCAATTCAGCCGAAACCTTCCGCTGTATCAGCCGTCGAATGGTTGATGCCGCATTGGTGGAAACTCGGCTGCGTCCCGATTCATTGTTTCTACCAGAGAACCGAGCCCAGTTTGCTGCGGCCCTCGGACGCCAAGGTGCGCCAGTCGATTATTTGCTGTACGCCACCATCACCAGTGGTACGACGGACCGCAACAAAACCACCCAGCGTGACTACTTGCTCACCCTCGAAATGGTCAATCTGCACAGCGGTGACTTTTTGAAAGAATCGGCGACGATTCGCAAAGGCTATTCGAAAACACGCGCCGGAAAGTGGTGGAACTTTGGTCTCGGCCAAGGCGATGGTTGATTCGCCGCTCTTTGAAGTTGCGATCTTCAGCCACGCAAGTGGCGGCAGCATGTAGCCTGGGGGCGTAAGCCCCAGGAATACGAATAAACGAATGATACCAAAGCCCCGGAGGGGCGACAGAATGCGAAGTGGTCGATTGCTGCCGCCCCTGCGGGGCTATAGGTAACGTGTGGCGACAAAAACCTGGGGCTCACGCCCCGAGGCTACATGCTGCCGTGCCTCAGGCACTTCGAAATGGCGCAACATTAAAACGAATGCGTCGGGTTACGATTAAAATTGCTACGCCGCCAACCCAACGCTAGATGAAACTTATCCGAAAGCATGAACCGAGCTCTGTCGATCGTCGCGATACCGATGTTGTTGCTGCTGGGCGGTTGTTCCGCCGGGTTGCGCAAAATCGATACCGCACGTGATGCGTTCGCTCGCGGCGATTTGGTCGAATCTCACGACACGCTCGCCAAGCTCGCTAAACCACGTCGCCGCTTTGGTGACGCTGCGGCACTGGATTTGGCGATGATCGAATTGGCTCGCGGCGATGCGGCCGCAGTGGAAGCTCGACTTCGCAAATTACGCGATCGTTTTGACGCCTTGCCCAAGCTGGCACCGCTTCATGAAACCGCATCGATCATCACCGACGATACCGCTCGTCCTTTCCGCCCAGCCGGCTACGAACAAGTCATGATCCGGGCGATGTTAGCCGTTTGCTCGTTGGCGACCGATGGTCAGGACGCCGAAAGCTACGCGATGCAAGCGGCGATGCGTCAGTCGGAATTGGCTGCTGAGGCGAATGAGCGAGGCTTGGAATCGGCTGCGGAAACCTATCAACCGATCGCGCTGGCGCCCTATCTGCGTGGCGTATTACGCGAAGCGACGCATCACGATTACGATGATGCCGCTCGGGCGTACCAGCTTGTTACCTCGGTTGAGCCCAATTTCGCTCCAGCCCACGCCGACGTCGTTCGCGCCAGCGGAGGTGCCCACAGCACTGCGGGTAACGGGGTGCTGTACGTGATCGCCTGTGTGGGTCGCGGACCGGTGCTGGAACAAGTCGACGCACCCACGACCACCGCCGCGATGCAGATTGCGTCGATGGTGATGAACGTTCAAACCAACAATAGTGGCGATTCGAAACCGTTTGTGCTGCCGAACATTGCATCAGTAAAAGTCCCCAAGGTCAAAATTCCTCCGTCCAATGTTGTCGCGATCGGCGCGCGTGCCGATGGTGTTGCAATCGGTGTGACCCAGACGTTGACGGATGTTGGCGAATTGGCAACGCGACAGGTTGAAGCCGAGATGCCATGGACGATTGCCCGAGCGGTGATGCGGCGGGCGACCAAAGAGACCACGGTGGCGGTGACGGGAAACCAGCTTGGGTTGGACGGTGCCGCAGGATCCCTCTTCCAATTTGCCGTCGCTTCGGCGTGGGGCAGTGTCGAGCATGCCGATACACGATGTTGGGGCCTGTTGCCTCGCGAGATCCAGGTGTTGCGGGTGGAATTGCCTGCCGGCGAACATGAGATTTCGCTTCATTCGCTGGGGATCAACGGCAGCCCAATGGGGGTGGGCTTGAGGACGCCGGTAACGATGGTGGATGGTCAAAACGAGTATTTGATCGTGATCGCGCCCGATCAAACGATCTATCCTGTCAACGCGAAATGATTTACCGCGGTATCACGGTACGGTAAAGTAGGCTCCGTACGGTAAAGTAGGCCCGGTGCAGTAAAGTGGGCCCGGTGCAGTAATGTAGGCCCGGGACGGTAACCTAGGGCCGTCCCTCGTTCGTCCGCCGCACGCCAATCGGCTGAGTCCCAGGCGGGGGGCCTGCGATTATCGTTTCCTGATGTTGCCGCCGTTGTCCAAAGTTGTCCGCATGAAAGCCATCGAGCTAAACCATATCGCCATCCATGTCCTCGATATCCAGAAGAGTGTCGCTTTTTATCGTGACACGATGAATTTGCCCCAATTGGATCGGCCCGCGTTCGATTTTCCGGGAGCATGGTTTCAGTTAGGGGAGCGACAGGAATTGCATTTGATTGGCGATCGTACATTGCCGGTCCATTCACATCACCGCGGCGGTCATTTTGCTTTGGAAGTCGACTCGCTTGACGAGTGGGAAGCCCATTTGGACAAGCATCATGCGACGCGGTTATCCCGCAAAATACGGCCTGACGGCGCCCTGCAAACGTTCGTACAGGATCCCGATGGCCATTGGATCGAACTCTGCATGCCTCCGAAATAAAACTCGGAGATCAGGATGACCGGGGCTAAAGCCGCCTGCGGTTTTGAGGTAATCTACGGGGACGGTCGCCCTTCGCGGCTCGTTATCCTTTCCCCCATCTCCCCCCTCAGCTTCCCGTGACATCCAAAACGATTGATCATTCGATTGGTCCCAAAAGTCTTGCTGCCTTCGATCGTGCTCGTGCGTTGATCCCGGGTGGGGTGAACAGCCCCGCGCGTGCGTTTGGTGCCGTTGGCGGTTCGCCGTTGTTTATCGATCATGCCGAAGGGGCGTATATCTTTGACATCGATGGACGCCGGTTTCTTGATTACATCGGATCATGGGGGCCAATGATTCTCGGGCATGCGTGTCCCGAGGTCGTCGAAGCGGTGGTTCGTGCGGTGGGACGCGGAAGCAGTTATGGAGCACCGACCGAAGCGGAATCCGAACTGGCCGAACAGATTATCGAGGCCGTTCCGTCGATCGAACGAGTCCGCTTGGTCAATAGTGGAACCGAAGCGACGATGAGTGCGATACGCGTGGCTCGCGGTGCGACCGGGCGTGACAAAGTGATCAAGTTCGCGGGCAACTATCACGGTCATGTCGACAGCTTGTTGGTGGCGGCTGGCAGTGCCGCAGCGACGTTGGGCGTTCCCGATTCGCCAGGCGTCACGGCAGGGGCCGGCGGCGACACCATCGTGCTGCCCTACAACGATGTCGCTGCATTGACCCAAGCGTTCAGCGAACACGGATCGAAAATTGCCGCAGTGATTCTCGAGCCGGTGGTGGGCAACATGGGATTGGTGATCCCCACGTCCGACTTTCTAAACTCACTCCGTTCGATCACCGAGAAAGCGGGCACGATCCTGATCTTTGACGAAGTCATGACCGGATTTCGACTTGCTTATGGCGGGGCACAACAGCGATTCGGGATCACTCCCGACATGACCACGCTTGGCAAGATCGTCGGCGGTGGCATGCCGTTGGCCGCCTACGGAGGTCGCGCGGATATCATGGATCAAGTGCTGCCGGCGGGCAAAGTTTTCCAAGCAGGCACGCTGAGCGGAAATCCCGTTGCGGTGGCCGCGGGCAGTACAACGCTGCGGATTTTGAAAGAAGAATCGCCGTACGAGTCGTTGGACAAAATGGGCGACCGGCTCGCCGAAGGACTCGTCGCGGCGGCGACCGCAGCCGGAGTACCTCATCAAGTGCAGCATGTTGGTAGTATGGTGACGTTGTTCTTCAACCCCGATCCCGTGATGAACTGGGACGACGCCGATCGCAGCGACCGCGATGCCTACGCACGGTATTTCTGGGGCATGATCGGCCAAGGAATCTATCTGCCCTGTAGCCAATTCGAATCGCTGTTCTTCAGCCGCCTGCACACCGAAGCGATGATCGATCAAACAATCGATGCGGCAAAGAAAGTGTTGGCGTCGTTTTAAGAAGGCTTGTAGGCCGGATCGTAGCGGAGCGAAGATCCGGCATGGCGTCACTCACCCAATACATCACGATTGACCGTAAATGGAATGGCTCTGGTACCTGCTACTGATGGTGGCGGGCTTTTTGGCAGGCATCATTAACACGATCGCCGGGGGCGGTTCGTTTTTGACGCTGCCCGCGCTGATGTTGTTTGGGCTGGATCCGAAATTGGCCAATGGAACCAACCGGGTCGCCATTCTGTTGTCCAGTGCAGCGGCCGTGGCGACGTTCCGCCGCCACGGGCAATTCAACCAGCGGCTCGCGTTTCGCTTGGCCGTGCCGACGCTTTTGGGCGTGCCGGTCGGCGCTTTGATGGCGATCTATCTGCCCACCGACACCTTTAAGTCGCTCTTTGGCGTGATGTTTTTGGCAATGGCGGTGCTGTTATGTTTGAACCCCAAACGGTTGACACAGATCAATGCACAGCCCGAAAATCTCAGCTGGAAAATGTTGCCGATCTTCTTTGCGATCGGGATCTACGTCGGCTTCATCCAAGCGGGCTTGGGGATTTTGTTGATGTTGGCGATGAGTCTGCTGAACACGGGCGACTTGGTCGCATCGAGTGCGATTAAGAACTGGATTGCTTTTATCGTTACGTTGACGGCCACGATCGTGTTTGTCAGTTACGGCTTGGTCCAGTGGGCACCGGGCTTGGTGATGGCGATTGGCAATGTCGCCGGTGGAGTGATGGGGGCGAAGTTGGCGATCCGCAAAGGAAACCGATTCGTGTTTGTCTTTCTGGTCATCGTGATGGTGGCTACTGGGGTGAAGTTGACGTTCTTTTGATTGGTCGTTTCAATGACACGGTTTTTGCTGTGCCGTCACGTGACCGCATGAGGCGATCATCACGGGACCATCATCACGGGACCATCATCACGGGACGATCGTCAAAACGCGTGTCAGCATCGCGCCCATGGGTCCGGTAAATAAGATCGTGGCGACCAACGCAGCTGCGCCTAACAAGTAGTCTCGCGAAAGCGGACCAAAGGGGCCTCGGTCCAGTCGCGTGATCTCCTTGATCGACTCTGCCAACAACTTGGCTGCATCGTCATATTGGTCCGCATCACTCCGCGATAGCAGTTCGTAACGACGGTGGCTAAGGAACTCAAGGGCTTCGGATCGGAACCCGACGGCGGTGAATCGCACGACGATCGCCGCGACAAATGAAATGATGATGGGCGATACCAGTAGTGCAATCCAGCTGTTGTCGTGCCCCCACGAATCCCACCAATTCGACCGAGCCACAATAAAGACAATCGATAAAACGGCGGGCCACAGCAGTTTGCGGCTTGCGTCGATGCTAAGCTTCATCGTGCTGCGACATCGATTGACAATTTTGCGTTGTACCTCATTTCCATCGCTGTCGGTGAACGTCGACGTCGGTAGGTCATCACGGAAATTTTCGATCACCTTTCGCGCATACAGCGAAAACAAAAGACTCTTGCACGCTACCAACAACACGCACAACGTGGCGGCGAATAGCAGTGCGGTAGCCAGCCAGCGAACGGCCCAATCACGAGCCGGTGGCTCAATGAATCCGCTTTCTAAAAACGAGATCACGTAAAACACGATGGCGATGGTTAGTGCTAACTTCCATGTCAATAATCTCGGCGGAGGCTGCATCGTCGTTTTGGCATCGGCAGCCAAATTTGGCAAGCGATTGTTGATCTCTCGCACACTCATCACGATCACCAAGTACAATCCCAGCACGGTCGGCCAAATGCTGACGCCATCGGTAAAAAGGATTGGCTCGGATTGAACCGATCGATCACTGATCACCATCATTGTGAAAATCAAAACGCCAATGAACAAAGGAATGGCAATTGGCCATACCGTATCGTGTTTTTGAGCGTTTCCGCTATTGAAGACAAAGTTTCTGAAGAAGTTGGTGGTGGCTGTGTATCCGTTTCGCAGTCGATCGCGAAAATTGGAGGCATCGGTGGAAAACGCGGCTAAGAAATTGAAGCCAAGAAAAATGCCTAGCATCGCTATCACGATGGCCCCGATCAGGGATCGATGTTCGTGAATCGAGGTCACTCCGGCCGGTTGACGCAGTGGCAAATATTCGGGACTTTGCGTCGCTGACAACTGAATGGGGGTGGTGGTGCCGATTTCAAATGCAAGCGGTTGCAGGTAGGAATGCGATACTGACTCGGACGCTTTCGTTTGCCGTCTGCCTACCAAATCAAAGAGGTCTTGTGAAACGTCGCCGTAATATTTTTCGAATCGGTTGTCTTTCAGCTTCTGCTCTAAAAACGCGTGGCACAACACTGACATTCCGACAAATGCCGATGTTTGGTAGCCATCACGAAAACTGGGGATATTGTTGACACGTCCAAAAATATTGCTGCGGCCTCGAACTCCCAATCCATAGTGGGATGCCACGACGAGATTCCGCGTATGTGCGTTGTAATCCGGCAAACTGTAGCGTGCATCCAGCTCGGTGGTAAAAAACGTGGCGACGGGAAAAATGGGGCGGGCCTTTTCCAAGATCAAGTTCTTGTCTTCCCAACTCGAACCGAGTATTCCCACCGCTCGCACACGGCTGGGATTGATCAGCCGCGATGACGCCATCTTGCCAAGTTCTTCCATCGATCGATTTAAGTAGTCTTTAACCGATGAATGACCGCCGCGAGATTCCCCACCGGATTGCACGCTACCAGAAGCGGCGATGTTTTTGAGATAGGGGATCACAACGGGCTGCTGGTCGCTGGTTTCAAACAGACTCTTTTGCATTTCCTCGACATAGCTAAGCGAACTCTGCTCGGCAAAGATCACCAGCTTGCTCGTCGACCCATCGGTCGGCCACACGCCGCGAAGGCTAAGCTCACGCTGCAGCGCGGTTAGCAGCCGCTCGTCCGATCCGATCGTGTGAATGAGTTTGACAAAATTGTGTGCGCCAATCTTCAAATCGGCTTGCCCTCCCGACAACCCAAGGCTGCTGTCCGTCGCAGTGCAGCTGGTGTTGCATACGACCGCACCTAATTCCCATTGATCGAAAAAGGACGCGATGGTCTGGTCGTGCTCGTTGGTTGAACTTAATTGCTCGCCGTCTCGGACCAGATCACGCAGCGCCCCGCTAAAGGTAGGGCCCAGCAGTGCGAAGGCTGAATTCTTCTTTCCTTGCGAGTCAACCATGATCGGTTGCAGGATATCGTACAGCGTAGAGAGCGGTTGTTCACCAAGATGAGTTTCTTGGACCCACGTGATCAGGACATAGTCGGCGGTGTTGCGATGTTTGTAAAGTTTTGTCGGTAGAAAGGTCGAGATCTTGACTGAGGTCGATTGCAGATGCGCCGGAGCATTGATCGCGTCGGTAAATTGCTCCGTCTGCTCGTCAATCGCGTCTGTCTGCTCGCCAAGGGTCGAAGTTTGGGGGGGCTGTTGCCTCCGACGTCTTTCGGCGACACGTGATGAGAAATGATAGTTCAGCGTGACCGGTCGATAGGTCATCCGATTGGGAAACGACAGGTTGAATCCTTGATTGGCCAACGCCAATTCGACAGCGTGGCGTTTCCGCACGTGGCTTTCTAGCCCATCGCTATCGCTGCTGATCGCCCCTGGCACCGGGACAACAAGGTACATGATTCTGCCATCGTCGCCCAGTTTATCCTTTAGAATCGCCGTCACGTCCGAGGCGGTCAAATGATCCGGCATCTTCGATGCAAGATCTTGTAAAGTGTTGCCGTAGGCGTGTGTGAACGGATCCTCCCACATCGATCCCGGCAAACTGATTGTCCCTTCGATGGACGGATACATGGCGTTGGATGCATCCGAATGAACCGCCAGCAGCGGTGGATCCGGCAACGCAGCGCTACCGCCTGGGCGAAGACCGAACAGGGCCGCAATTCCAACGATCAATCCACCTCCCATCCATGTGAATACAGTCGGCAATGAGCCTCGTTCGCCACTCATGATGAAAACCACATGATGTCAAGTAAGCCAATACATCAATCTACATCTGAGATTCAGTATAGCTGCTAAAACATGCAGTTCCACCATCTGGAGGGGTTTGGTGGTTTTGGTCAGGCCGAAGAGTGGACGGTTGTCACCTGGTGGAAGTCATTTCGCCGGAGTTCAGAAAGATTTCAACGGCATGCACCGCGAATGATCACTACACTTTTACTCGGCGTTTTGGCTCGCATCGGCTGCGTTGGCTTTCGCGTCGCGGTCGCGGGCGTGTTGACCGATCAATTGCTTGGCATAGGTGAGTCGTGCGGGCCACTTGAACGTCGGAGCCTGCTCGGGGTCATAGCCCGCAAGGTGCTCCTCTAATCGCGTCGTCGGTTTGCTGTAGCTGAATTTCGAATCGCCAAAAACTTCACGGCACATCGCCGCCAATCCCGGATCGTACTCAATCAATTCCACGCGTGTATTGACGTGATTGTGATCGTGGTCGTTGACGCGGTTGTCGTCGAACCAAGATTGGGCGCCTTCGGCAAAATATTCGAAGCGATTGACGCTGGCGTATTTTCCTTTCCAAAGCCCACGCTTCATCGCATCCTTGTAGGTTTGTTCGAGGCGTTCATCAAAGGTCGGGTCGACATTAAGCATTCCTCGTAGATGAATGCAATGGGCGAGTTCGTGGATCAGAATGCTTTCGGCAGCATACGGGTCGCCCGGGTAGGCTAACAAATTCTCTTCGCCGACCGAACAAAATGGATCGGTTTCGCTTCCGCCAGTGCCCCGTGCACGAGCGTCCCAATAGTCCTTGCCATCAAGTTGCGAAAAATCGGCGGGAGCCTTGCGTGCGAATCGAGCGAACTCAGGCAGATCGGTGGTGAATTCATTATGAGCCATGATACATAAACGAGCGCCGCTATCGGCCATCGCCTGCAACACCTCCTCTCGCTCGCCAAGCATCTTTCCAATCAGATACTTGGCTTCTTGTAAGGCAAGCGGATTCACGGTTGCGGAGGCAACAATCGGGAACCCGTTCACCGCAACGGACTGTGAATAAAAAGCCGGCACTCCGTCATGGCCATTGGGATCGAAACGAATCCCTTGCACCCGAGTTTTACTGGTGACCGTTTGCTCGTGTTTGTCTTGGCGACCGACAATCGCAAACTGGTGGCCAAGCGTGGTGGTGATCACGGTGTCGTCGGCTGGTTCCAAAGATCCATTGGGAACGCGTTTGCCTTCGGATTCAAGCCAGAAGATATCGACCGTTTGATCGCTGGCGTTAATGATTTGCAGTTTCGGTCGCGGTGGATCTGTCGCGACCGTATCGTCAGCAGTTGCTTGGATTGCGGTGGCTAGCAGCAGGATCGCGAGGTGAGGCAGAAAATGTAGGTGGCGGCTACGGTGACGATACATTGATTTCCGATCCGAGAGGGGGCTGCAAGCAGCCAAGGGCAATGGTTTTTCGACTGCATGATTATAGCCAGCAAATGAACATCAAATGTAAGCCACGGATGAGAAGCATGCGCATCGGCCATTTTGAGCGCATTCACCCAGACTGCGGTTGATCCACTGTCCCTTCCTTTGACGCCTCCATTAAGAGGAAAAATTTGGTAGGAAGATGAATGAGGTAAGAACATGGAAAATCTTACCGCTAACTGGCGGTGTTTTTGGGAATCTTTGGGAGGACAGCTCGATGAAGCCACAAGGTCAGCGAGGTCCAGTAACTCGTTTGTCTTCGGGAAACAATACGCCTGATAGCAATACGCCTACGGGGTTCCACGAATCTGTCGTCGAGAATCGTATCAGGTGCGAAGCGAAGCCGTAAAGCTCGGCGAGGCAGAGTGCAACGGGCAGTCAACACTACGAAGCGAAACGCACTTCGGAAGGGCAAACTCAGTTCGCGAGAAATTACAAAAATTATTCGGTCGATCCGATCCTTTTTGGCACCCTTAGATATAGATTGACGATGTCATCGCTATTCACTGCTCTTGGGAATTTCGATCATGAATCAAAGTAGCTGCCACGCAAACTTGTGGCTCGTGTCTTTTTCCGTATTCATGTGTCTTTTCTTTGGGAGCACCGTCGCGTCGACCAGCGGCGACGAGCCCACGGGCAAGACCAACTTTGAACAGCTCGAACAACGGCTTCGAGGCATGACCGATCAGGAGTTGATCTCACTTGCCAACGAAGGCACCGCACCTGCCACGATCGGCGAGCTGCACGTTTCACCCGGTCAGCTGAGCCACTCGCTGATGCAGGAAATGGCGCGGCGACTCGAAACGCAAAAGACGCAACCAGCCGAAGCCACTGAAATCAAACGAACGGCAACTGCGGATTTGAAAGCCGATGGCGGCGATCAAGTTAACGAAAAGGTGTCCGGCCAAGACGCCCCGGTCGGTTCGGCAGAAATCAAACTGCAGAAAGCTGCGGTCGAAACATTTCTTGGGGATCCATTTTCGACAGGCAACCTTGACTTACAGTTCCAACCAGGACACGGTCCCGTTATTTACCCAGATCAGCAACTGTTCTTGGATACGACCGACAACCGCGCGCACTACATCACGTTTGATCTTTCCTATCAGGAACAAAAAGGCGAACCGACGATGATGGTCGATCGAATTCGCGTCCATTTCTTACTTCGAGGTGCAAAACCGTGCCAAGTGTCGCTCTCAAGCGTGGATGATGTCCTGTTGGACAAACAGGAAATTAAACCAATTCAGGACGACAACCGGCATCGTGAACTGCTTGGTCATTGGTGGAAACAGTTTTCCGTGATCCCAACCAGCTACGGTCGTGAACAGAGGGAGCTCAAGGAGTCTTTGCTGGACATCATGGCGCGGCGTCTTCAGCTTCCCGGTCCCTGGCCTAAAACGGTCGAGAACGACAACAACGCCAACGAAACAAGTCTAGAGCATCAGTTCGAACGCGGCATTGGGATGCTCTTCGGCATCGAATCGGTCAAGTTGGCCATGAGTGCGGACACGGCGTTGAACCAGTCAGGTCGGATTGAGAACGCGAACCAACCTGTCCCTCCGCGTCGCGTCCTGCAAAGTGTGCGGATCTCGCAAGCACCGCGAGACATTTGGATTGAGCCAATTGCGATGCATGTGCCGGCCGAGTGCTTTTACTTGCGCACCGGTAGCTTGGCGAATTATCGCCAGTTTCGCAAGTTTCTACTCGGCTGGGGTGGCAGCTTGAATGACATCGTTTCAACCAACGCCGTCGATCATCGATCGCGAGAGAGGATCGAAGGTCAATTGGGGATTTCACCTGACCAATTTGTGACTGACGAATTCGATAAGTTGATCGCTGACATGGCGCTCATCGGATGTGACCCCATGTTCGATGACGGTGCATCGGTCGGAGTTCTTTTACAAGCTCGCGACTCCAATGGCCTAGACAACGTCTTGAAGCTCCAGCGGAACCAAACGCGACTGCGTGTCCCAGAATCGGAGGAACGCCGCGTGACGGTCGAAGGTCGCGATGTCTCCTTTCTTACTTCCGACGACCAACGCATTCGCTCTTACTATGCGATCGATGGTGACTTCCATCTGGTCACCAATTCTTACCACTTACTGTCGCGTTTTTTGCAAGCGAGCGATGGAACAGGGTCGCTTGGGACACTCAATGAGTTCCGTTACGCACGTCACCAGACCAACGAGATCAGCAAAAAGAACCAGCAGCAACCGCTAGCGATGCTCTATCTTTCGGACCCGTTTTTTCAAAACTTGGTCAGCCCGCACTACCGCATCGAACTGACTCGCCGACGACAAGCAGCCCGAGAGCTGAAACAGTATCAGTTAGCGCTGATGATCGCCAAGGCCGAGCACATCGACGCGGTCACCACCGACCAGTTTATCGAATCAAAATTGCTACCTGTGGGATTCGGCACCCGGCCCGACGGTAGCTATCCGATGCTACACGAGGGAAAGCTCAGCGATTCAACGCGTGGTGCCCTAGGATACTTCTTGCCGATCCCCGACGTGCCAGTTCAAAACGCGACTCAGACGGAGGTCAGTTCCTATGATCAGTTCATGGCACATTACAATCAGGAATGGAAGAGAATCGATCCGGTAACCGTCGTATTCTCTCGAGGCAATTCCGATGAAAATGGTCACCAGCAAGTTGGCTTGGATATCGTCATTACGCCTTACGCTCAGCAACACTACGCGCTGTTGTCCCAGCATCTCGCTCCCGCTAGTGACCGACGGGTGGCGCCGATGAACGATGACTTGGTAAGTCTCGATACGTCGATTCGCAGTGGGCAAGGATCTTCACCCTCCTTTTTTCTCTACTTTGGACTGCGAGACGACGACGTTTCCTACGTCTTTGAAAACGGCCAAATTAGATTGGCCAACGGTTCCAACGGAGGCAGTTTCGCGAAGAGTAATTCCTATCTTGCTATCTCTCCACTCGCCTTCTTTAGTTTTTCAGTGGCGTACCAATTCCTGTACTCAATCGACGTGATTGACTATATGAGCTCGGTATCTTCCAATCAAAGGATGATGGTTGTGTCGAACAATCAATCTCTCCGACAAAAGGTACTTAACGAAATAAGCGGAGAGGAAATCCGCGATTCGTCCCAAGTTCGTTTGCGTGTCAAGTCACTCGCCAACTCAAAGGTAGAGCCCTACATCCAAGCGTATACGTACCTCGCCTCACGAAAGGCTTCGTCCGAAAACGCCAGATTCTTGAACGACGTCACGCGTTGGTTGCAGCTGCCCATCATGGAGTCGCGTGAGTCAGTGGAAACGGTATTGGGCGCGCAACTGCGTTGTCCGCTTGGTGGTGACTTCGGTTTGAACGATCATGACGGCCATTCGTATTGGGCAGGAACCCGGTGGCCTGAAGCAAGCTATTTCGCCGAAACGAAAACGCCTGCGTCTTGGAAGTTTGCGTTCTTGGATTGGCTACGTGGACTCGACCTGCGATTCGACATCGATCCAACGACCCTGCGAGCGCATATCGACATGGTCGTGCGGCAGTCGGTTGGTCATGCCGGGGACGATCGATGGACGCCATTAAAGTTGCAAGGTGCCGGGAATCCAGTGAATGCTGTAGTGGTTAAAAAATCTCCTGTCGTTGTGCAGGCCGGCTTTCAAACAATGCCTAGCTGGGTACTGGGGATTAGGGGGCGATCAGTTGATCGGACGTTCCATGTTACACACGTTTATCCTGACAGCCCTGCATCTCGGGCTGGATTACTAGTGGGGGATCAGATCATTGAGGTCGATGGAGTGAAGCCCGAATCAAGTAAGCGTTTGGCCGCATTGATCGAGTCGGCGCGAGATGGAAAGGGAACCCTCTTCGTGCGACTCCGACGCAATGGTGCGTTCAGTGAACACGTGGTTGGGTTCCCCCACCGGTAGTCAGCGACAAGGCAATATTTGATGTGATCCCTCCGCCGCTTGGGGCAACGCCGTGAAACATATGTCGAGCGAAAAATCGCGGATTCAGTGATAAGGCGGCTAAAGCCTGGACACCAGCATTCTCGGACCGAGCCGTTGGTGTACAGGCTTTAGCCGCCGAGAGCATCATTTTAACCATCAAGAATGCCTGACGGTACTACGTTTGGGCACAAGACTTGGTCGCTCACGTGTCACAGCTCACAGTGTCAACACGCCACTAGTGTCAAATCGGCCAACAATATCGATACACTTTGACTTACTGCCTAGAAGTTGGAAGGTTCAAAATCCCGACAAGTATTGACCTCACCTTTTTGCGTCGGCTGTATTGCGAACAACACCTTTTCGCTCGAGGACTGGGTGCTATGCGTCTACTCACAACTTGGGTTCTGCTTCTGCTGTCGATTTCAATTGCACCCGCTGCGGATTCAATGTACGGGACCATCGAGGGGTGGGGCCAAATGGTCGATCCCGATGGGGAGGATGTTTTCAGATACGTTATACGTGTTAATGTGGGCGGCAGCGGAAAGACAGTCGATGACTCCGACTTGCAAATCCTCGCCAGTCTGCAAAGCTTGGAAAGTCTCTCGATCGAAAACGCCCAACTCTCCGTTTTCGGCGCTGATAGCCTGTGCAAACTACGCAGTTTGAAGTTCTTGACTATCTCGGATTCCGTTGTAGCGGAGGGAACATTCGAGCGTTTGAAGCGTTGTCCGGCCCTTCGGGAACTGACGCTGCGAGGTGTCCCCTTGTCCAGGAACCTGTTGGAGGAATTAGCGTCACTTCACAGCGTAAGAGTACACTTGAGCCTAACGTCGACGCTCTGAACCGAGGAAATGTCAATACTAGCGAGGTCGCAGAATATCCACACACTTACGTTGGATCGAGTAAGAGTCCCGCCCGAGACATGAATTCAGATGGAACCGGTTGGAAACCTGAGAGTGCTGCATTTTTGTGGGATAAGACTGTTGTACCGAGAGGTTCAACGCGTTTGCCCATTGTCCAAGAATCTAAATGACTGGCAGACCACCGAGACATTGGACTAGTAAAAGAAGTGTCGTGAGTTTCGCTGGATACGGAATTTTGTATCCGAAATGAATGCTTCGCAGGCTGAGGTATCGAGTTGGCGACCGAGCGCGATCAGTATCCGTGATGCGATCCACGACATTCATTGCCGCTCGCCTACTCGGGTTCTTCGTCCGGAGGGATGCGTCTGGATTCGAGGATTGATTCGATCCGGACCGCTTTTTTGCCTTTGAATGCACCGGCGCGGGCATTGAACTTGGGCACGTCTTGGATCGACAGTTCCAATGGCGAGTTGACTTCTTTTTCAGTCGTGATCACGTCACCGACGGACAGTTCCAACAGGTCGCCGGTGCGGATTTTGGATCTTGCCAAGGTGACGACTACATCGACCGGCGCCGTTTCGATGCTGGTGGAGATCCGTTCGCGTGATTTTTCCGTTGGCTTTCCTTTGCCGTAACCGACCCAGCCGTTTCGCGACAGCTGGGAATTAAAACCTTCGATTGTGTTGAACGGAATACATAGATTCATCATGCCGCGGTTCTTGCCGAGCATGACTTCGAATCCGACCAAGATAATGACTTCGTTCGGGGGGACGATTTGCACCAGCTGCGGATTGCTCTCCATCCGGTCGACTTCGAATTCGAGCTCGACGATGTTTTCCCAGGTGACTTTGAGTTGCGTCAGAAACAGATCCACAATTCGGCGAATCAATCGAGTTTCGATTTCGGTCAGTGGTCGACGAATGGCTTCGCCCGGTTTGGGGTCGCCGCCCAGCATGCGGTCGATCACGGCATACGAAAGTGTCGGCGCGACGTCAAGAATCCAGTGGCCTTCGAGCGGGCTGGGTTTCAGCACGCTGAAGCAGCTGGGGTTATCCAAGCTGAACACAAACTCGCTATAGGTCAATTGATCGACGCTTAGCAGTTTGACTTCGGTCATGGTCCGCAACAAACCGGACATCGACGCACCGTAGTTACGCGCTAGCGTCTCGTGCAGCGAATGCATCGCCCGCATCTGGTCTTTGCCAACGCGTTCAGGGCGTTTGAAGTCGTACGACGTGACGCGTGTTCCCTCGGGCAATAGCCCCGACACTTTTTGATGGGACGTTTTGCCACGCGGCAGTGCGGCCGAAGCTTCGCTGGGCTTTGCGGCGGCGGCATCCGAATCAGTCGCATCCCGCGCCGGTCCATCAACCGTTTCCATTGCCTTGAGCAAGCTTTCGACTTGGTTCTGGCTGAGCGATTCGTCTGACATATCCCTTGTCCTTGTAGTTTGCGAACTTGTGGATGGCGAGCTTCGCTTCGGTTGCGAGGCTCGCTTCGTCGCACTAAGTTCGCACGTGGCCGTCGCCACGGACGATGTATTTGTAAGTGGTCAATTCGCGAAGACCACAAGGGCCACGTGCGTGAAATTTGTCGGTCGAGATGCCAATCTCGGCTCCCAGCCCGAACACGCTGCCGTCGTTGAATCGAGTGCTGGCGTTGACCATCACCGCCGCACTGTCGACCAGCGTCGTAAAGGTTTCGGCGGCACGCAGATCGCCGGTCACGATCGCGTCGGTGTGATGGGAACCATAGCGATTGATATGCGCGGCGGCGTCTTCGATCGATCCAACCACCGCGACACTGATCGTGGGGCCTAAATATTCGGTCGACCAATCGTCGTCGGTCGCTGGTAATGCGTTATCAATCCAAGTGATCGCTCGTTCGTCGGCGCGAATTTCGACACCTCGCTCGGTCAATCGTTTGGCGATTTCGGGAATCGCATCGGCCGCGATCTTCTCATGCACCAACAGCGATTCGCAGGCGTTGCAGACCCCCATTCGCTGGCATTTCGCATTCTCAATAATGTTGACTGCCATCGCGATGTCGGCATGTTGGTCGACATAGACGTGACAATTGCCATCAAAGTGTTTGATCACCGGCATCGTCGCTTCTGCGGCAACCCGGCGGATCAGCCCTTCGCCACCGCGAGGAATCGTCACGTCGATCAGTTCGCCGAGCGACAGAAATTCGCCGACGGCTTGTCGATCGGTGGTCGAAACCAACTGGACTGCGTCTTTGGGAACACCGCACTCTTGGGCCGATTCTCCCAACACTTCGACGATCGCTTTGCTGCTGTGGATCGCTTCTTTGCCGCCACGCAAGATGACTGCATTGCCGCTCTTGACACAAATGCCTGCCGCGTCGGCGGTCACATTGGGGCGACTTTCATAGATAAAGAAGACGACCCCCAAAGGGACGCGGCGTTTCAGGATTTGCAGCCCACCAGGCCGCGTGTGTCCCTCGATCACTTCGCCGACGGGATCGGGAAGCATCGCGATTTCTTCGAGTCCGGTGGCGATCGATTCGATGCGGGCTTCGTCCAAACGCAGTCGATCAACCGCCGCTTCACTCAATCCATAATCAGGAGCCGCGGCGAGATCTTTTTGATTTTCTTCGATAATCCTGTCGCTGGCGGCAATCAACGCAGCAGCGGCGTGACGAAGCCAGCGGTTTTTGACTTCCGCATCCAATGCGGCGAGTTGGTAGGAGGCCGCACGCGCCGCTTTGGCGGTTTGCAGGCAATATTGAGCGATTTCAGGGTTAGCAGCAGTCGTCGACATGTTGACCGGAAGGGTTTCAAGCGGCATCAAATTAGGCAATTTCGAGGCTTTAGCAGCCTTCGAGAGATTGTCGACGATGCAGTGCGAGGGGTCAACGGCGAATTGATCGCTAAGCCATCGCGGC
>NZ_JBFHFD010000041.1:0-26907 GCF_041583735.1 Novipirellula sp. | reverse complement strand
TTCACATTCTGAAGAATCTCTTTGGGCGAACGGGTCGGAGCAATGCTGGCGGCAAGAGCAAAAGCAGCGGTGAGCGATTCGCGTTGGCAAGTGATCTTCATGGAACCATGGACTTACAAAGAGAAAGAAGATTTCGTAGCCATGTTGTACCGGTTCATGGGCGGATGTGTGTAGTGGTGAAACCAATCCACAACCGAACATTCACTGGGTGCCTCTTAAAGGTTTAAAGAATATATAAATCGTCGTAGTCTTAATTCGAGCCTAAGAAGTGTTTGTAAGTAGATAAAAAGATTCGTAACTTGTTGATACAAATAGGGTTGCGGTTTAGGTGGGGCTGTGGAAAAAGCGTGAAAACAGCGTGTGGAAATGGTTGATAACAGCGGGAAAGATCAACACAGGCAAACAGAGCCAAGCAAGGACCAACAAACCGAGATGACAAGCCTGCACAAAGGACGATCCGGGATTGAACAAGTTATCCACGGAAAAAATAGTTTTGAAAGCTTCAAAAAGGGGGGGAAACAGCGGTTAGGACGCTCTGAAAGCCGGACCGCCAGGGCACCTGTATCGTTGTTGCTCGAGGAAGATGACACAGAGGAAACGGCCAAAATAGTAGGTAGCGATCGCGGTTCGGGGCCTCGCCCGGTCGCAGCGAAAGAAACGTCAAAATGAGACCGGCCGGCTTGCGCCGCACCGCTACAAAACCACCTGGTTAGTGTCAAAGTAGATGGCATTGGCGCTGTCTGTCGAGCATTGACAACGTCGAACGACGAGGGCGAGTTCAGGAAAAGAACTTTTTGTGGGCCACGGCGTTGGCCGTGACCGCTTTGACGGTGCTGATCAGCGGCAGAAATTGCCTTGCTTTCGCTCGGCCGACTCGTTCGTTGCAGAAGAACAGCAGTGTCAGAAAGGTTTTGCTGATCGCGAATCCGCCTCCGAGTCCAAAGACGGACTTTACTTGATGAGTCTGGACGAAGGGTTGAGCAGAGATGATATTGCGTCCCTCGTTATCCACTGCGGTCGCGGCGTCGCTAACGTAAAAACACCCCAGAAAGCTTCGAGAGCGTGTTGATCTCTAGATCTGACGAATTTTGGGGCGACGAATCACCATGAAGCCAATCCAATTCGAGTCCCACCTCGGCCAATAAGCGGGCGATCATCGGGATCCGGCTGACAAAGTCGGCTGAAACCAGGGGAATCCCAAGGTGTCCTTCGGATTGACGATGATCGTTCCATGCACGCTGAATTCCGCGAGACGCGATCAGCGACAATATGGGAGTTTGCGGGGTGATCCGATCGGCGATCCCCGAATCGTTCGATAACCTATCGACGAATAGCTGATAATCCGGTGGCAATGACTCGTACGGCAGCGTGGCAAACAGCCGGGTCAACACCAGCGATTGTTGGAATTGACCAAAGACAACATCGACGACCGCCGAGCCAGCCGCCTCGAGCGTTTCACATCCTTCGGTTTTCGCCTTGATTACGTCAATTAACGAAAACAATTCGTCGAAATCGCTGATCTTCGCCATCGAAAGGCCTCGTTGGTAGATTCAACTCGCTCATCAGCCCTACCCGAATCATAGCCGACACGACCTCCTCCCGCGTAAGAATTAAAAAAGGTGTCAGAGACCATTTTGATGCCCGGACACCTTTTTGACGCCTCGCACAAGCATCACGACTTCGTCGGCACATCCCCACGCGACGGTGTAGCCGCCGCCGCCATGACCATAGTTATGCACCACGGGTTGCCCCGAGGTGGTCGTATCCAACTCGAGACGGACGGCATGACGACCGGGGCGAAGTCCGACGGCGGTGCCTAGCACGTTGGCGTCTTTGATCTCCGGCACAAGCTCACCACAGCGAGAAAGGATCGCCGCGGTATCGGTAGCGCGTTCGTGGCGGTCCCAGTCGCCTTCTTGCGCCGTTCCGCCAAGGATGACGTCGTGGGTGCGAGGCAACACTAGTGTGAATCGATCGTCCTTTTGATAGATCCGCGTGGATCGGCGAAGTCCTTCGGGACGAGCCACACGGACGACTTGACCACGAATCGGAAAGACCTCTTCATCGTGGACAAAGTCGCGAGCCTCGACTCCCGTACAATTCACGACAAGATCAAACTCGGGGAACAACGAATCGGGCGATTCAATCGTTCGCGTGACAAACGCTGCGTTGGCGGCGGCGACACGTTGTTTCAATTGCGTCATGAAGATGGGAACGTCGATCACCGGCACATTGACGCGGAACGCTTCGGCACAGGGCACTCCATAATCGGCGCCGTCGACTCGTTCCCATTGGTCGACGATGTCGAGCACGTACGCGCTGTCGTCGGGATCGAGACAGAAACGAAGGTGTTGTTCAAAAAAGACGCCCGAGTCTGCATCGGCGCTTTGTTTGACGTACTCGTCGTACGTGGTTTTGGCCCACGAAGCCACGCGGTCCATGGGATACGTTCGGTGCGGCCACCAATAGGCCCCAGCCGACATCGAATTGGTTTGCTCAAACGGTTCCTTGCTAAACAGCGTCACTGCAAAACCAGCTTCCAATAGCCGTAGAGCGGACGTCAGCCCCATCAATCCTTGACCAACAATCGCGATGTTACCTTGGACTGGTTTATTCATGACGGTTCTTTCAGGCTTAAAACGGCGATCGAAAGTAATGGTTACCGAGGGTGGGGCTGAAGCTCGGCCTGCCGCTGCTTCTCCAATATATCTTCCATCACCTCTAACTCGGTGTAATACATCGCGCTGGGGTCGATACCTTGGTCGTCCAGCCACTGCAAATGATCACGCATCTTTGGCTGGCGAGCATACGCCGGCAGGATCACCAACCAAATGATCCAAAGCACGGCGATCGAACCCGCCAGCGATGCCGCTCGGTAAACGCGTCCGCGTGGGGTCATGGCGTCACCGCATCCGCAAAGATGACTTTGAACATCAACCAAGCCATCAGCAAGGTCAAAATCAAGTTGAGCGATTGACCACACACATACAGAACCAGAGGTTTGCCGCCTTTGAGTTGTGGAAACAATTGGCGGAAATTGGTTTCCAACCCGATGCTAACAAACGCCAAACAGAAAAGCCAACCGCGAAGCGTTTTGGTCGACCCGCCGATCATCGCGTTGATCAGTTCCGGTCCGTTAATCAACGAGGAATAGAGCACCGAAAACAGGATTGACATCGAGACAAAGCCGAGCACAAATTTGGGAAAACGATACCAGATTTCGGAGAGCCCGATCTTGGGACCCGTTGGATCTCGTTCGACAAACGTGACCCAATAGATCGCCACGCAGAAAGCGGTCACGCCAATTAGAATGTTTTGGATCATCTTTACTGTTGCCGCGACTTCGAGTGCTTCGTCGCCCAGCACCGCACCGGCGGCAGCCACCGCACCGGTAGCATCAATCGTTCCGCCTAACCACGCACCACCCAGGATGGGATCCATTCCCGTGGCGGTGATCACCGCGGGCATCACCGCCATCATGATGACGGTGAATCCCAATGACAAACCAATCGAAAGTGACAATTCCTCTTTCTTGGCTTTGCATGCCGCCGCCGTGGCGATCGCGGCCGAGACACCACACACGGACATGTCCGCAGAGATCACCATATTGAGCGATTTGGATTGGATTTTTAGAATCTTTTGGCCAAACACGTAGGTCGAAATCAACACGACCGGCGTGACCAACCAAGCGACAAACACACCGGGTAAACCCAAGGCCAACAAGCGACTCATCAGCACTTCCGCCCCAAGCAGTACCAAGCCGGTCTTGATGAAAAATTCAGTCGAGATCGCCGGACGTAGAAACTTGGGCGTGCCGACCGTGTTGCTGATGATCAGTCCCACTAACAGTGCCCACAACGCGTATTCAAGATTGTAGGCTTTGACCACGCTTTGACCCGACATCCAATACGCCAACGTCGCCAGCAGAAACACGAACGGGAACGCCGCCAAGAAGGCCGACGCAGATTTACCCCGCATCTGATTGGCGACCGCAAACAACGCCCCGATGATCACAAAGGCCCCAAGGATGCCTTGCCAACTTGATGCGATAGCGTCAATCGGATTGTCGGTCCACTTGCCCGGTTTCGAGAGGTAGGGTTTTAGCGGACTGGTGATACTGACCGATTCGCCGGCGGCGATACTTTCGCTGACGTGCTCGCCTTGGCTGAACCAAACGGCGGCAAAGGCAACAAGAAGCAACAGGCCGGCACACCAAATCGCCCACCAATCTTCGCTGGTCGACATGTCCTTCCACAGACTCGGTCGCGGTGGTGGCGTAGCAAGGACCGAATCGTCGCCGATAGATTCATGATCGCTGGATTTTGGTGAAGATGCTTCAGTGCTCATGGGTGGGAATTATGGGGTAGGAGGGTGGGAAAATCGGAATGCAAGACGCAATCGAGGCAAGGGGAAGAAACGAACAGAAAAACGAAGCTACAGAGCGGAACTAGAAAGCGATTCGCTGGCACGACGTTCGACCGCTTTGTTCATGCTGGTTCGCACTAACTGCAGCAACCGAATCAACTCCTTTTGTTCACGGCGTTTCAGATCGCTCATGACTTCGCGTTCGAGTTCGCGTAGGTGATCGACGATCGGCGAGACCAACTTGCGGCCTTCCTTGGTGATCGTCACATAAACCGCCCGGCGATCGGTTTCGCTCCGCTCGCGCGTGACGAGTTCACGTTTTAACAATCGATCGACCAGTGCCGTGACGGCCGGGACGACTTGGACCAGACGCTCGCCAATTTCGCTGCACGTCAACGGACGGTCCTCCATATCCAAAATGCGAAGCAGATTGTATTGCGAAAACGTCATGTCGTGTTGGCGAAAGAATCGGGCCAAGTGATTGTCGAGTTGGTCCCCGGTGCGAACCAAGCTCACGACGGCTTCTTGATCCACGCTTGCGAAAGGTTCGCAGCGGTGCAGTTCTTGGGAAAGGTCGCTCATCAAAAGGAACTTGAAGGGAGGGATTCGTAAAGGAAGGTGAAGGGTCGAAATCAGTTGACGCAATAATACTTTATCGATAAGATATTCGCGAATCAAGATCTGATGTATGCGGTTTAAACCCGTTGCGACAGAGACTGGTTTACGGTCCCCCTCCCCTCCTTGAAAACTGCAAGTGGGATGCGTGCCCCCTTGGGCGCATCACCTTCCCTCTTTGTCCATGGAAGTTTGTCGACATGCCAACCACGGCCATCATCGGTGGCGGGTTCAGCGGAACGCTGGCCGCCGTCAATCTTACTCGCTTCGCCACCACACCTCAGCGAGTCGTAATCATCAACTCAGGAAGCCCGTTTGGCCGCGGGACCGCATACGGAACGACGCGCAGCGAGCATTTGCTGAACGTGGCAGCCAGAAACATGTCGGCTTTCCCAGATCATCCGTCGTACTTTTTCGATTGGTTGCGTTCGCGAAGCGAGTTTGATGCGATCGACGACGATACGCTTCGCGAAACATTCATTCCTAGGCGAATTTTTGGTGATTATGTTCGTGGCTTAGCAGCTCACTATCTCGGTACGGCGGACCCTAGATCCAGCGTCCAGTGCGAAGTGGTAGAGGATTCAGCCGTCGACGTAGTTCCGCGTGGTTTGTCGGCTAGCGGCAACCAAGGCGGCGTGGTGATGTTGGAAAATGGTGAGCCGATCGAAGCCGAATCGATCTTGTTGGCGACCGGGAATCAACCGCCGGCCGGTTTGCCCGGTGCCAGCGTACTCGCGAATGATCGACGTTATAGCGGCAACCCTTGGAAGGATTGGCACGAGAATCTTCCCAGCGACGACAAGCACATTGTGATCTTGGGGACCGGGCTGACTGCGGTCGATGTGATCGTGACACTTCGCAACAAAGGGTGGTGCGGAAAGGTGACCGCGGTCTCTCGCAATGGCATGTTGCCGCAGCGTCATTTCCGTGGCATCGAGTGGCCACAAGTGATCCCCGATGATGGGCAAACGCGTTCGTTAAAAGAGTTGGTGCGATTGATTCGCCAGGATTGTGAACGTCTGCGGGGCGCCAGCCAAAACCCTGCGATCGCGGTCGACAAATTGCGAAGCCGCACGCAACAGTTATGGAAGGACCTATCGCTCGATGAACGGACATTGTTCTTGAAAAAGTACTCGGCGGACTGGAACGTGATTCGTCACCGTATCGCCGGCCCGATCCATGATGCGATCACCGATGCACTGGATTGCGGACAATTGACCATCACCGCGGCCACCATCGAGTCGTTGACGGCGGGTGAACATGGGATCGGGATTCAAATGGTGGATCGCGAGGGACCGCCGAAACGCATCGAAGGCGACTTGGTCATCAATTGCACAGGTCCCAAATCTCGATTCTCCGATTCCGCGTTGCCGCTGTATCGCAATCTGTTCGATCGAGGTTTGGCCAAACCGGATGCCATGGACATGGGAATCGCGGTGGCCGATGACTTCACGGTCTTGGACAGCAATGATGTTCCGGTCCCATTCCTGCATGCGATCGGCCCGATCTTGAAGGGCACGTTGTGGGAGAGCATCGCAGTGCCCGAACTGCGTCAACAAGCCTACTTGGTCGCGCAGTCAATCCTGGATCAAGAACCGGTCGCCGTTTCCAACCCCGACACGATCGAGTACTGCATCTAAATCTGCCACCTTTTTTAGGGGTTTAACGTCAACCGCAGTGTTGGCGGGGATGCGTCGGGGTGTCGACGGCTGGCGAATCCATGGACGTAACAATCTCGGATTCCGGCGGTTTCCGACACCAGGATCAGCGTGGCACCACCGTTGGTATCTTGATTCAAGAACTCGGCAAGTTCGGAAGTATCGATACTGAACATTCGCGTGGGATCGGACTGCGGCACGACAAATTTACCCAGCAGTTTTGTTTTTGTCGGGTCGAGTGTCACGTCGTCGGAAAGCACACCAGGCGACGATTGCCACGATAGAGTTGTTTCGTCCCAATCTTCAAGTGACTCGTCGGTCACTCCATAAACGGCAAACGTCGCATCGGGCATCAGCGATAGAAAACCGATGTAGGTGGGAATGCCTTGCAGCTGCAGTTTAGCTGAAAGGATGGTTCTCTGCGAAACAAACGAAAGGTCGAAATGCATATAGCCGCGTCGCCGGAAAGGTATGCCCCACGAGAAATCAGGGGGTTCTTTCACCAGCAGAGCGGTTCGAGACAGTTTGTCGTCGGATTGCTTGCCTGCCATTACATAGCCGTCGCGGCCCTTTCCGATGGCGGTAGAAATTTGCACGGTTTGTTGCTCGGCATCGGCTGAGGCAAGTGACGGGACTTTCCCACCATCATCCACCATTTCGCTTTTGAATGTTTCAATTCCGACGCGGGTAAATCGTTTTGCATCACGAGTCGTCACCGATACGGTGGTGCCCGAGGAGAGATGTTTCGCGTCAACGCGTCCTTTGACCACGGTCAAATCGGAATTGCCATCGGCGGTGACGTTCACACCAAATACCGTTCCGCGATCGATCAATAGCGAAGTCGGCGTTTGCACCTCGAAACCTTCGCCGCCGGGATGGACTTCGGCAAAGACGCGGCCAGAGTGCACAAAGCATCGATCGGTGCTGATCAATTCCAAATCCGCGGGGCCTTCCATCGTCACGTCGACCAAACCGATTCGTAGTGCGGCGATCCCGCGATCCAACACCAACCGCCCAGGATGTAACGAAACGCCTGGAACGGTGGGGATTGTAGATCCTTGCCATTGGCAATTCTCCGTTTTCACAATCATCCCAATCCCCTCCTCGACACCACGATCAAGGTACAGCCATGTGGTCGTCAAGAAGAACAGGAATCCGGCGGCGAGTCCGACGTACGCCCATTTCGGCACACTCCGCCATTTCGGCAGCGAGGCTGCCGTCAGAGACGGCATCGATAAATCACTCAACTCGTCTTGGGGATATGCGATCGCAGATCGAGTTTGCAAGGATTCCACGAAGTCACGCTTCAGCGACGGATCGCGGATGAGGCATTCCTCCAACTCGGCAAGTTGAGCTTCCTCGGCCAGATCGTCGAGCACTAAGTCGCGTAATTCGCAGTAGCGATCCCAGTGTTGCCGAGAGGTTTCGTCGGATGTCGTCATCTTAATTTTCGGTTTTCCGATTGCTTTATTGTTCGTTGTCGCGACGCATTCGCTGCGAAACACAATCACGCAATGCTTCGCGGACTCGGTTGATCATGCGGCGAACGGTGGCGTTGGAGCGGTTTACTTGTTGGGCAACCACATCCAAGGGGATTTCGTTGCGGTAACGATCTTCGATCAGACCGCGGTGATGCTCAGGCAGCATTTCAATACACTTGTCCAACGCATTGACGTAATGATCATAGTGTTCGTGGTTTTGGATCAACTCGGACGAGACGAGTTGTGTTAAATCATCACTAAAACGAAGCCGTTCCCGGCTCTGCCTTTTTCGCCAGGCACGTACTTGGTTGTAAGCCACCGTGCACGCCCAGGCGGCAAAATTGGTTCCGCTCTGGAAGCGGTCAAATTCACGCCATGTCACTAGGCAGGTTTCTTGGAAGACTTCGTCGACATCGTTTTGCGTGGGCAGCAGACTTCGTAAATACAGCAGGATCACACGACGGTGTTGCTCGAAACGTTGGGTGTATTCACGCTGCCGATCGAGTTGTCCTCGTTGTAAAGCGGCACTTTTCGAGGCGTCCGTCGTGTTCAGCGGATCCGACGGAGGGTCTCCGATCTCCGGCTGAGAATTCGCTTTGGCATCGTCCGTCATCCGTCGATCATCAAACCTCGATAGGGCTGGCTAGGGAAAGAGAGCCGAATGCGGCTCATTGAGACATCATTTTAACAATTTTCGTTTTTATTGAGTTACGATGTCTCATTCCTCGCTTAAATGCTCTTTTGTGGTAGCGATCCCTCCTGCAACACCTACCTCGATTTCGATAATAAACGGTCCTTTAATGAGACGCCTGAATCACTCCCCCCTCGTCGTGCTTGTCAGCATTTTGTTCGCCTTCACCGCGATAATCGCCCGAGCCGAGACTGCCAAACCCAATATCGTCTTCATTCTGACGGATGATCATCGTTGGGACGCGACCGGCGGATCGGATGTCGGAATAGTACGCACCCCCAATCTTGACCGCATCACAGCGTCAGGAACTCGTTTCGAAAAAGCGTTTGTCACCTTGGCGATCTGCTCGCCCAGTCGTGCCGCGTGTCTGACCGGTCGCTACGGAAGCGCAAATGGAGTGACGGAAATCGGGAAAAGTCGAATCAAAGATTCGGAAGTCACCTTTGCTCAGTCGCTGAGAAAAATCGGCTATCAGACCGGGGTGACTGGCAAATGGCATTTGGGAAACAAGCCCGAGGATTGTGGTTTCGACTTTGCATCGACCTGTTGGTCCAACGGTACGTGGTACGACCGCAAATTCACCGTCACAGGCGAAACCAAAGTCATGCCTGGGTTTGTCGACGATGTCACCGCCGATGAGTCGATTCGTTTCATCCGCGAAGCGATCGAAAACGACGCTCCATTTGTGTTGTGGATGAACACGCAGGTGCCGCACATGGATCATCGTCACCAGTGGCCAGCCGAACAGGCCTATCTGGATCAATACGAAGCATCCGAGATGCCACTACCGCAAACCTGGAACGATGATCTTTCGGGAAAACCCGAATACCTGAAGTCGGCTCGCAACCGCACTCAAGCATTAGCGTATGGCTATAACGACCCAGCCAACATCCGCCAACACGCCAAAGAATACTTTGCCAGCGTCCAGCAGATGGACGCTGCCGTCGGCCGGGTGCTCGATGAAATCGAATCGCTCGAGATCCGTGACAACACGTGGATCATCTTCATGGGGGATAACGGCTGGATGCTCGGTGAACATGGCATGACCAGCAAGGTGTTGCCGTACGAGGAATCGATGGCAGTACCGATGGCGATCGCTGGTCCCAACACGAAAACGCAAGTCGTTTCCGAATTGGTCTTGAACATCGATTTGACAGCGACGATCTACGATCTAGCGGGATTGCCGATTCCGGAATCGCTACACGGTCGCAGCTTGCTGCCGCTTGTGCGTGCGGAAAAGCCTGCCGATTGGCGAACCAGTTTTCTGTACGAAGCTCCGTCACAACAATTGGGAAGCCAACCGTTGTGGGCCGTTCGCAGTTCACGTTGGAAGTACATTGAAACCGAAACGAGCGAAGGAGTGCGTTTTTCAGAACTGTACGACTTGGATCGAGATCAGATCGAACAAACGAATGTGGCTAGCGATCCGAGCAACGCAATCGTCGTCGAAGATTTATCGAACCAACTGCGCAAGCACCGATGTGACATCGCCGCGGACGAGGTGACTTTGGTTGCGGAGCAACAGGCAGAAATTGAAACTAAAAAAGAGCCACAGACTGAGAGTGTGGCCAACGCGGAACGAAACGCTGGAAGCCTATCTCACCGAGACGAGAAGGTTCGCAACGACCTCCATATCAGTGGGGTTTATCCGCATCTAACCACTTATGGCATCTACAGTCAAAACGGAGGCCACTTCAAGTCAGGGCATGATGAGTGTGGGATCGGAGCGATCGTGCCTTGGGCCGACAGACTGTGGATGGTCAACTACGCGCCGCATCAACCTCGCGGCAGCGAACACAAACTGTTCTCGATCGGCGAAGATCTGCAAACGCTGACCATTCACCCTGAAAGCGTTGGCGGTACTCCGGCGGGACGGATGATCCACACGGAATCGAATCAATTGCTGATCGCTCACTACCTGATCGACGCCGAGGGCAACGTTCGCGTCATCTCGCCGGCGGACATGCCGATGCGAGTGACCGCTATCACGCGGCATCTGACTGATCCCGCGAACATGGTTTACTACATCGATATGGAAGGGGCGATTTGGGAAGCCAATGTGCACACGTTGGCGGTCAAGCGATTGTTTAAAAAACCGGTTCCCGGTTGGCATGGCAAAGGGGCTTATGTTTCTCAGGGACGTTTGGTGGTATCCAATAACGGCGAACATGCCGCGGGCACCTACGATGATCTGGTTGTCGGAGGCGCCGCAAAGAACAGCGAAGAACGTGGTGTACTAGCCGAATACGATGGCGAAAATTGGAAAATCGTCGAACGTCGTCAATACACCGAGGTCACCGGCCCCAACGGCATCGCGGGTGGAAGCGACGGCAATGACCCGATTTGGACGATGGGCTGGGATCGACGCAGCGTGCGGCTAAAGGTGCTCGACGACGGAACGTGGCATACTTACTTGTTGCCCAAAGCCGCCTTTTGTAACGATGCCATCCATGGTTGGTACACCGAGTGGCCGCGGATTCGCGAGATCACCGGCGGTCGCTGGATGATGGATATGCATGGCATGTTCTTTGACTTTCCCAAGACGTTTACCAGTCAAAACTCGGCTGGCATTAAGCCGATCGGCAGCCACTTGCGGTACATCCCCGACTTCTGTGCTTGGAATGACAAATTGGTGTTGGCGACGGATGAAACCAGTATCCAAGGCAACCATTTGGCAGGACAACCACAAACGAATCTGTGGTTTGGCGACTACGAAGACCTGAAAGAATGGGGGCCTGCCAGTGGTTACGGCGGTCCTTGGATCGAAGACAAAGTGACGGCAAACACCCCGTCGGATCCGTTCTTGGTTTCAGGGTTTGATCGCCGCGTTTTGCATCTTGCCACCGGACGTACAAAGCCAACCGAAGGCGAAAAAACCCTCCGAGCGAGCGATCAACAAGAGATTCGCTCGATGCCCGATCGGCTTGCCTGGTTACCCCGAGTCACCGTCCCCCGAGGCGATTGGCACCGCGCGGCCAAAGGCTATTCGTTTGACGTCGACCAAAGGGTCACGGTCTTTCTAGCCGTCGACCAACGTGGTAATCCAACCTTGGATCCCGCTTGGAAAATGACCGACATGACGCTCATTTTGGGCAAGAATTTACAAGACGTGGTTTACGCTCGTTCGTTTGAACCGGGCACGATCACGATTCCCGAAAATGCAACCGAGCATCAGCCGGGATCATTTGGAATGCCTCACACCGCGTTTGTGCTTGGATCCAAACCGAGTGAGCTGAATATCAAAACCGATCGCTCTTCGATTGTCACCCGACCGGTGGAGCAGCGAATCGTTGGTGGCGATGCCACCCCCGTAGTTTTTGTATTGCAAGTGGATCGTCGTGGTGATGGCACCTGGGTTGATTACGAATCGATCGAAGTCCCCGCCGATGGATACGTGGCCTATGAATTGCCAGAGGATTTCGATGCGATTTGGTTGCGTTTGAAAACGAATCGTGATTGTGTTGCCACCGCGTATTTACACCAAACCTCGGCCAAATTTGTCGACGGAAACGCGTCCGAAAATCATACACTGTTTGCCGGACTTGCAAGCGTAGACGACGATCAAGCACGCAGTGCGTTGGTTTATGCCGCCAAGCGAAATCGAAATCTGCGTGTGATTGCGTCAGAGGACCGCTTCTTTGATTTCACCAAGGCTGGTTTTGAATTCAAAGCTGACGAAGTCGATCCAAAACTAGCGGACTTATTGAACGTCGAGCCGCAATTCACGGTCGACGAAGCTTCGGTAGTATTGCGACACGGCGGAAAACGGTTGCGATTGCCCAAAGGAAACGCGGCTTACGACAAGCCATTTGCGTTGGGATGGCCGCGAGATGTCCGCGAAGTCGAATCCGAGCGAGTGTTGGCGAATATCCATGGCACGTTCTATGAGGTGCCATTGGTGATCAACGGAGCCCCGCCGGCGTTCAACTTGATGCGTCCCGTGTCGAGCCACTCAAAACAGATCGCCGATTTCTGTACCTGGAACGGACTGCTCGTGCTGACCGGGGTTGGCGCGGATGCGAAAAATGACGGTCACGTCTTTGCCGATGAAAAGCAGGATGCGGCGTTGTGGTTTGGCGGGATCGATGACCTTTGGAAGTTCGGCAAACCGGTCGGTTACGGTGGCCCGTGGCTCAGCACAACGGTTAAGGCTGGACAGCCATCGGATCCGTATCTGATGAAGGGTTACGATCGCAAGTCGATGTCGCTAACGCACGAATCGGAAGATTCCGTCACGATGCATGTCGAAGTGGACATTACTGGGGACGGTCATTGGCGACGCTACAAGTCGTTTGATGTGCCGTCCGGTGAAATGCTAACGTATTCGTTCCCCGATGCGTTTAGTGCGGCCTGGGTGCGATTGGTTGCGGCGAGTGACACGACCGCGACCGCTCAATTGCAATACGAGTGAGGGTTGTAGTGTTTTAGCAGGTGAGAAGTTCGCACTCAAAACGAAACTCGCGTGCCACTAAATCGCGTAAAGGCTCACATTGTGAGCCTTTTTTCTTGGACTCTGACTCTCACCTTCCGAATAACCGCCACAGGCTGCCTCATCGGACGCTTTTAACGCCATCGGTTCGCTGCGAATGGAAGTCGCGGCTCATAGCGTAACCCACCTTTAATGACGAGCGATCCCAGCTTTACGGGATTGCCGTCTTCTCATTTAAAGCTGGGGCAGCGTGACTTGATGTCGGGGCAACCAAAAAAACGCGGACTTGTTCGTAAGTTGATCGATAATTCATTTTTACTGATCGTCGGGGCGGTCTCGGCTCTGGTGTGGGCGAACATTCATTCACCCAGCTATCAAGCGTTTGTGAACTTTGATCTAGCGTCGTTATTTACCGCCACTCACGCCGGTGGTCATGCCGCCGAGCATGCGAATTCGCATGGTTTCACGCTGCACTTCTTTGTCAACGACATCGTGATGGCATTGTTCTTTGCGATCGCGGCCAAGGAGGTGTGGGAATCGTTGCTGCCCGGTGGATCGTTGGCGGATCCCAAAAAGGCAGCGACTCCGCTGCTTGCTACTGTCGGTGGGATCATGGGCCCAGCCCTGGTGTATATCGCGGGGACTTATTTCACCGGAACGCATGATTCGTTAGGCAAAGGGTGGGCGATCCCGTGTGCGACCGATATTGCATTTAGTTACTTGATTGCACGATTCATTTTTGGTGCCAGCCATCCGGCGATCGCGTTTTTGTTGCTATTGGCGATCGCGGACGATGCCGCAGGATTGATCATTCTAGCCGTGTTTTATCCACAAGCCGAAATCCGTCCCGAATGGTTGTTACTGACCGTGGGTGCGATGTTATTCACGATGCAACTGCGTCGATCGAAGGTTCATTCTCACTGGGCTTACCTGATTGGTCCGGGGATTGTGTCGTGGTTTAGTTTTTATCAGGCCAACATTCATCCGGCCTTGGGTTTGGTCCCGATCATTCCCCTGCTACCTCACGCCCATACCGACCTTGGCATTTTTGCTCGTGAGGAACAGAACCGGCACGACACCCTCAATGAGTTTGAACACGCATGGAAATTGCCGGTCGAATTTGGGCTGGGATTGTTTGGGTTGGCCAACGCAGGCGTCGTGATGAGCAGTCTTGGTACGGGCACCTGGGTTGTGCTGGCAGGACTGCTGGTGGGCAAACCGGTCGGCATCACTGTGCTGACGTTATTTGCTGAGAAAGGATTGAAACTTGAAAAGCCAGCAGGGATGGATTATCGCCATGTGGTAACGCTGGGAATGGTTGCTGGCATTGGTTTTACGGTGGCCTTGTTCGTCTCGGTTGCGGCATTCACCGTCCCAGGATTGGATCAAGATTCGGTGAAAATGGGAGCTTTGTTAAGTTTTGCGGCCGCTCCGATGGCAATCGTACTCGGCAGATCACTCGGCATTCGACCTTTGCAGTCGGTTGCTAGCGAAGAAGAGAAGCTGGCCAAGGCAGCTTAATTTGTATGCCACAGACCAGGGGGCTTGTTGCGATCGGCAACGAGCTTCCCTCGCCGGACCCGAGCACGTTACACTGGCATACCGATAACACTGGCATACCGATAATTTGAATTACTAAAGACACACGTTGCACTGACTCTGTATCCTTTCGAGCATTTGCATCCTAGAACAGGCACTGAAGGACCCATGGACCATAAACGTCTGCCCGACGAAGCCATTGGCGAAGATGAATTGCAACGTCCGCAGCCGGCGGACGAGCCGATATCGACGATTGAAACGCAAGACATTTTGCAGGTCATGCGTCATACCATCGATCGGCTCGAGAAAGACAATACGGCTCGGGGTGACTTGAAGATCTTGTCGCGAACGCTTCGTGAATTACGCTACGCTTTCAAGGTGTTTCGTCCTTTCCGCAAACGCCGCAAAGTCACGATATTCGGTTCCGCGCGTACGCAGCCGGGGCATCCTGAATACGAAAGTGCGGTTGAGCTAAGTCGCCGGATCGCATCACACGGATGGATGGTGATCACGGGTGCCGGCGGTGGCATCATGGAAGCGGGACACCGCGGCGCGGGCCGCGAAGCATCGATGGGGCTGAACATCATGTTGCCCTTCGAACAAAGTGCCAATCCTTACATCCAAGGTGACGCCAAACTTGTCACGATGAAGTACTTCTTCACTCGCAAGTTGATGTTTGTTAAAGAGTGCAGCGGAGTGATTTGTTGTCCTGGCGGTTTCGGCACGCTTGATGAAGCGCTCGAAACATTAACGCTGATGCAGACCGGAAAACAAACGTTGATCCCGTTGGTGTTGCTGGACTCGGCCGAAGGTAGCTATTGGCGAGACTTGGGCGTGTTCTTTGAAAAACAGTTGCTCAACAACGGCATGATCAGCCCCGAGGATGTGAATCTTTACAAGATCACCAACTCGGTCGATGAAGCGATTCAAGAGATGTTGCAGTTCTATCGCAACTATCACAGCATGCGATACGTCCGCGACCGACTCGTTTTTCGCTTACAGAAAGAATTGACGGCGGACGCACTCGAATCGATTCGCGAGCAGTTCAGCGACATTCTTGTCGACGGTACGTTCGAGCAGTCGGCGGCGCTACCGGACGAGATCGGCGAGCCCGATCTAGCGCAGATGCCGCGTTTGGTGTTCCACTTCAACCGCCGCGCACTCGGCCGATTGCGAATGTTGATCAACACGATCAACGAAGTGGAAACGGTGTAGCCAACCACGGGCTGACATCTAACACCGTTTTGCAACAAGCAACCGCGGAGCGGTGCCAGCACTTAGCTGCAGGCGTGAGCCCGCAGAAACGCAGCAGTTACCTCTCCACCGATGAAGTCGGGGGAGAGGTGGCAGAAAATCAGCGTAACTAAAAATCACAACAAACCCAAAGTTTTAGCGGGCCAGGCTAACGCCCATGGCTAAGTGCTGACATCGCTAACGTGATTGCGCTTTTGGCTTGGAAAGCCGAGCGACAATGCGCTACGCTTTCGGTCCTAGCCCGACCATTTCTAACAATCGCAGCGCGTTGGTCGTGGGCGAGACGCCTTGCCGCATTTGGTAATCGAACGTCATCGTGTCATTACCATCGTCATCGGTGGTAATGGTCTCGCGAAAATGAACGGTGTGCGCGATTAAGTTTAACTCGGGTTCGTCCGCCAGTTCCAAGTCGTGTGTGCTGATCGCACCGATCGCTTCGAATCCAATCAGGTGCCGCAATACTTGCACGACTGCGATTTGCCGTTCGCGGCTGTTAGTGCCTTGCAAAATTTCATCGAGCAAAAACAGCAATACACGGTCTTCTTTTTCGGCCAAGCGGCGGGCGTGATCGACCACCTGTTTCAAGCGATGAAGCTCGGCCATGTAAAACGAAACCCCTTCACTGAGATTGTCGCTGACGCGAATACTGGTCGCTAATTCAATCGATGGCAGGGCAAACCGGGTGGCACAGACCGGGGCGCCGGTTCCTGCCAAGGCGATGTTTAGCCCGATGCTCCGCAACATCGTGCTCTTGCCCGACATGTTGCTGCCGGTCACCAGCAATAGCGTTCCGGGTGGTCCCACGGTCACGTCATTGCGGACGCGGGACTCATCGGGAAGCAGCGGATGGCCGATCCCGACCGCTTCGACCGAGCGATCACTTGAATCGTACTTCCACTCGGGCGTGGTCCAACTTGGATACTCGTCGCGAAGCGCTGCCAACGACATCAGCGATTCAAATTGTCCAAGCGACTCGAACCAACCGGCGACCACATCACTATAGTCCTCTTGCCACTGTTCGAGTCGTTTCAGCACTCGGACATCCCAAAGTGCGAACGCTTGTAGCGGCAAGTATATTAAAAACGTTGCTGCCGATTGCCGCAGTGCCCCTGCAGATGCCACTTTTTGTAGCGCCAACATCCCGGCGGCCGCAGAGCGTGGACTCGCGACCAAGGTATCGCGTATATTTTGCAAGTGAGCCGTTCCACTTGGTTCAGTGTTGTTCGTGTCGCTGTCGGTGGGCAGTCGCTCGGCGGCGGCAAAAAGCTCGCGATAATCGTCCACGGCACCACGGCTAGCCATCGCGATGGAAAAGATTGCATGAGCCGGTCCGAGCGCAACGCCGGTCAAGGTGACGTTAATAATGCCAACGGCAAGCAGCCCAAACAGTCCAATTTTGAACCACGTCGCCGAGCCCAGCACAAGGAAGCCGAGCAGCATCGCGAGCACAAACGCAATTGCCACAATCGCCGACAGGTTGGCCCACCCGGACAACCATTTGCGTGACGCCAACCAACGTGGCCCAGTCGCCCAGGTGGTGAATCGGTCGGGATCACCACTGCTTTCGGCGACTTTGCGAGCGGTCACGTAGAACCGCAGTCGCTCTTCGCGCAGGGGTGCAAGGGTTTCAATCGCCTTGGTTCGCTCGATTGCATCGCTGGAAATCGCTGGGCCGGTCAACCATGACGCAAGCGTGCGAATGCCGGGTGTGGTCGCGGTCATCGAAACCAAATGGAACAACGACGCTCGGCCCAACAGATCCAAATCGGCCGCCGCATCCCGCTGGCCCGCTGGCAATGTGACTTCGCCAAGTTGCCGCGATAGGCTGGCGGTGGCCAAGCGATCCCAATCACGCTCGATCCGTGCGACCAAGCGGCGGAACACCGAGCGTTCACGTCGCAGCGCATCGATTCGATCGCGAATCGGTTCATTTAAAACCACCGCAACGATGAAGCCGATGAACGCCGCCCATCCAATTGGTTGCGCAATGGTGACGTCGCCGTAGTAGCCGACCACCCAAAACAGAATCGCCAACAGAAACAAGACGACGCGAATGGTGCCATAGGTCCGATCGCGAACTTTTAAGTGATCACGCTCGGTTTGAATTTCGGCTAAGTGTTCACGATAGCGGTGGAGAGCTTCGCCGGCATGACTCGACTGGGCACTCTTATTCGCAGAGGGCTCCGCGCTCGTGTTCGCATCGGGACTCGTATTCGTATGAGGGCCTGTGTTTGCATGCGGGCCAGAGTTCACGTTCAGATCCGTCAAGCCGCATCTACCTCCAACGCCGCGGGGCGTCGTTTTTTATTGGAAGAATCCGAGACGACTTTCAAGGCAATACGGTCCTGCAAATTCGGTCGGAAAATGGTCAGTAACAACAAGGGCAAGAACCAAGCGATGTAGAGTCCGCCACCATAACCGTGCCAGAATTGGGCACCTACCATCACGGCAGCCGAGCACCCAATCAGGGTTCCGAGGTTCTTTTGAGCCGGCCAAGCGGCAAAGAACGAACAGAGGATCACGAATCCGACGATCACGGGTAAACGCCAAATGGGATTCCAGCCCAATCCCCAAATGCCACCCAAGATATTGGATTTTGTTTCGGGTTTGAACAAACCAAACATCGTTCGCAAATGATCGACAAGCGATTCGACTCCGCTAAGCGACAGCAGCATCATCAGCAAACCGAGCATCACTGCGACCCCGATCGTGAACCGCCACACACCGCGTCGCCAATAGAAACTGATCCACAGCGGCAACAAGAAAAACGGGTAGTACACCAGTCCGGCGGCAAGCCCCAGAAAGATGCCTGCGACAAGCGGTTTGCGATAGAACAAGACCGCCCACAACAACAAGGCCGCAGGCAGCGCATGATCGACGCGTCCGGTCATTTGTGCGGTATACGGCATTAACAAATACAGCGTCGCGCAACCCACGCCGGCTCGCATATTGCCAAAATGCCAATTGCCGATCAGCACGATCCCCGAAACGATCGCCGCGTGTGCGAGGATCGCCAGGACTTTGGCAATCGTGGCCAGTCGACTTTGCGACGCATCTAATTCGTTCTCGTCACCCTGCGTGGAACCTGCCAAGGCGTCGGTCACCGGGCGAGTTGGAATCGCCGGTAACATGTTCATCAATGCGTAACCCGGCCCTAGTTTGGGTCCCTGTTCAATTTGGATCCGCGGCGTGCTTGCGACGATGTTCGCCATCATAAAGATGAACAGCGAAACGCCGATAAAGGTCAACCCGCCGCTTGAAAGGTTCGGGTCCAACAGCGGACGACGCACCATCAAGGGATCCAACAGCAATCGAATTAGCAGCATGAATTGAACGACGAACAAGCTGATGAACCCGTATCGGCGAATATCCTCGGGATCAATTTCCGAGGACGCCGCAGCGTCGGAATCTGACTTGGCATTCGATTCGGGGTCGGCAGCAAGTGATCCGTCGCCTCCCGATATCACCTCGGGCGAGTCGGCAGCAGTTGGCACGGTCGGCTGTGCCAAGATCGCTGCTTCCGCTCGCACCGACGCTTCTTCGGATGCTGTCACGGCAACGGGATCATCGGCAGGCACTGCTTGTGTCAACGCCACCAACACGTCTCCGCCGCTCGAACCGAGCTTGCTGGAGATCGCCGCCGCCGCATCGCGAGTTCGTTGGGTTGGGTTGGTAGTGCCGGCGCCCACTAATTCTCTCAGACCAGTCTTCCTCAACCCCGAGCCGTGATCAGGGTCGGCACTGGCTGAGTTCGTCGACGCCGGAGGTTTTTCGTTTTGGCGATGGGTGATGACTTCTGATTCGATCTCCT
The DNA here is from genome assembly GCF_041583735.1 of Novipirellula sp. Taxonomy (NCBI): domain Bacteria; kingdom Pseudomonadati; phylum Planctomycetota; class Planctomycetia; order Pirellulales; family Pirellulaceae; genus Novipirellula; species Novipirellula sp. The sequence continues at coordinate 7,064 of NZ_JBFHFD010000041.1, read as the reverse complement.
GCAATTGACGTCGGCGGCCCTCATGGACCATCAACAACCCTGGGGCCAGCAGAATGAGCAGGAAGATATCGAGGTTGCGGATGCTCCAAAATCGGTGAAAAACGAAGAACAACCCAATCGTCAAAAATGACGACAGGTATACCCAAGTCGTTGGGTCAGGACGTTTGTAATAGAGCAGGATCTCGCTCATCAACATGAAGCAACGTTGGTTGCCACTCGCTTTTCACGTCACTTGATTTGAAACAAAGCTGTCACCATCACGCCGGTCACAGCCCCAGAAAGATACAGTGCCGTATAGGATACGGGGATTCGGCTCGACTGAAAAGCACGACACCGGCCCTCACCCCCCTAACACCAGCAGGGCGACACCACAAAGGATCGTCACCACGCAAGCCGCTTTGGGCCAGAAATTGGCCTCTCCGAGGGCTCGAATCCCGAACAGAAACGCAATCACCACGCTACATCGCCGCACCACCGAGATTACCGAAACTAACGCATCGGGATCGGCCAAGGCGGTGAAGTAGACGATATCGGCGGCTAACAGCAATGGGCTGATACCTAGAATCGCCCATCGCCACTCGAATAGGGCGTGAACCGACAGCTCGTGATCTCTGTTTTTTCGTCCGCTTCGCCACCAGATCACCGCCATCGGGACCATTACGGGGACTAAGTACACCGAAAACCAGGCCTGAACGGTCGAAGGAGCAATCATCACCGTTTGCAACAGATACTTGTCGTAAATCGAGCTCAATGCGCCGAGAATCGTCGCGACGACCATCATCGCGACGCCGCGATCACGTTTAAAGGAAACGCCTTCGCGAAGACTAACCGCCGAGAATGCCCAGAATGCCAAAAGCACGATGACGATGCCGATCCACTGAACTCCCGTGGGCCGTTCATGAAGCAACAGCGAAGCCATCGCGATCGTCCAAAATGGGCTCGTTGAACGGATCGGGGCCGCGATCGACAACGGCAACCGTTTGAGAGCGAAAAATGCAAAGGTCCACGAAGCCCCCACCAAGATGCTCTTGGCCAACAACAATCCGTGCTCGGCAAACGACAGCGAATCGACTTTTAGAATCGGATGCGGCACACTGGTCGGAGAAAACGAGGACCAGCAGATAAATGGCATCCAAATCGCAGCACCGACCGAAACGCTAATCAGCAAAACGATTGGCACGGCGTTCTTTCGTACCGCAATCTTTTTGGTAACGTCATAGAAGCCCAACAGGACCGCAGAAATCGCGGATAATCCAATCCAAGTCATGGCCAACAATTAATTCTTAATTCCAAATGATGTCCGAACCGATTCAAGCTGCAATCGAGTGGATGCACCGCCAACAATCCGCTTCGGTCGATCGGCTCGAGCGTTGGTGCAACCAAAACTCGTGGTCGATGGATGTACCCCAGTTGCAACAAATGGCCGAGATGCTGTGCACGGACTTTCGCAGCTTTGGCGTTTCGTTTGACCAAATTCCCCTGGGACCGATGAGGCTACTGGATGACGCAGGCCAGTGGTACGCCCCTTCGACGGGGCCCGCGCTGTTGTGGCACCACCAACCCGATGCTCGGCAACGCGTTTTGTTGATGATCCACTACGACACCGTCTACCCCGCAGTTGGATCGAACACCGCCGATCGCTGCGTTCGCCAAGGCGATCGATTGCTGGGGCCGGGAACGGCCGATGCCAAAGGGGGGATCGCCGTGATCGCGATGGCGGTCGAAGCAGGATTGCGATTCGGTTTGTTCGCCGATTTGGGGGTTTCGATCCTGCTCAATCCTGATGAAGAGATCGGCTCGACCGCTTCGGAACCGTTGATGCGAGCGTTGGCACCCGAATTTGATGCCGCCCTGGTCTTTGAACCCACGTTGCCCGATGGAAAACTCGTCGCGGCACGTAAAGGATCGGGCGGGTTCGCCTTTGTTGTTCGTGGACGCTCGGCGCACGCAGGTCGCAATCCCGAACAGGGTCGCAATGCGATTGTGCATCTATCGCGGATTGTCGTAAAGCTTGCGGAACTTCATGACCCCGATGGCGGCGTGTTGGTGAATGTCGGCAAGATCGCTGGCGGTGGGCCGTTGAACCGCGTCCCCGACTATGCTTCGGTTCACTTGAATGTACGTGTGACCGATACCCAGGCGATGCAGAAGATCGCGTTGATGCTCGAGGCGATTCGCGATCAGTTCAGCGGCGACGGCTACGAAGTGGAACTGAACGGGATGCTGCATTCGCCTCCAAAATGCTCTAATGATGCGTTGGTGGCGATGCAGGCCAGAGTGGCGCAGGCGGCAAGCGGCGTCGGTCGCTCGATCGAGTGGCAAGACACCGGCGGCGCGTGCGATGGCTGCAAATTGGCGGCGATGAATCTACCCAACATCGACACCATGGGAATCACAGGCGATAAACTACACAGCAGCGAAGAGTATTGTGTTCCTGCAACGCTGGTACCCGCAGCGGCGACCGTTTTGACATTTTTAGCGAACAGCGCCGCCAAGTAAGTGTCCTGTACGAGATTGCGGTTGTGCGATTGTCGGCACGAGCCCGCAAAGCATCACGAAAAAACGCCACATCAAGGGATGTGGCACATTGAACTTCCAAGATTCACTTTGATTCATTTTCCAACCCAAACGGAGCCAATGGCTGTGGTTGAACCAACGTCCAAATCGTCCGCGACAGCTGCGGAAGCCCTTCGATCGGATCCTCGTGTGGCCGAGGCAAAACGGTTGATCGCCGAAGCGGTTGCCGAACATGCAAAATCGATCGACGATGTCCGTGGTGCGGATGAGTCGTTGGTTCCCGGTTATCAAGCGATGCTCGAGCGTTTGGGCCAAGCACGCGGAGGCGCTCCGATTTGGCCTTACCTATCAGCCGGTTTAGGCAACGGACCTTATGTTCAACTAGCCGACGGCAGCGTCAAGCTAGACTTCATCGGCGGCATCGGGGTGCATGGTTGCGGGCACAGTGATCCGCGAATGGTTGATGCGGCAATCGACGCGGCGCTCGAAGACACGGTGATGCAGGGCAATCTGCAGCAACATCCGCCGAGTCTAGAGATGTGCGAACGGTTGCTGAAATTGGCGACCGCCGGCGGAGCTAAATTCGATCATTGTTTGTTGTCCACCAGCGGGGCGATGGCGAATGAAAACGCACTGAAGATCGCGCTGCACCACAAGGCACCTGCGAACCGAATCATTGCGTTTGAAAACGCGTTTGCCGGCCGCTCGATCGCGCTCGCCGCACTGACCGATCGACCCAACTATCGAGCCGGCTTGCCATTGGCACTGGCGGTCGATTACCTGCCGTTTCGTGAACAAGCCGACCCCGAGGGCAGCACCAAGCGAGCGGTCGCTCAGCTGAAACGATTGCTCAACCGACACCCTGGTCGCTACGCCGCGTTTTGGGCGGAACCGATTGCGGGCGAAGGAGGCTACTATCCCGGCAGCCACGATTTCTTCGAAGCGTTGTGTGTTCCGATGCGTGAAGCCGGCATCCCAATCATTTTTGACGAAGTCCAATCGTTCTCGCGAACCTCCAAGCCGTTTGCGTTCCAGCACTACGGGCTCGACCGATTCGCTGACATCGTCACGATCGGCAAGATCACGCAGGTCTGTGCAACGCTGTACGGCGAAGCATTCAAACCGACCGGGCCGATTCTGAGCCAAACGTTCACCGGAGCTTCGTCGTCGATTGCGACGGGGCTTGCCACCCTCGATGCACTCGAAGCAAGTAATTGTTTCGGAGCAGATGGCCAGAACGTCAAGCGGCACGAATACTTTGAGAACGCGCTGAATACGTTGGTCAAAAAGTATCCTGGATTGATCTCGGGTCCGTTTGGCGAAGGCATGATGATCGCCTTCACTCCGGGTGACGGCAGCTTTGATCAAGCAAAACGGTTAATGGGGATCATGTACGATCTTGGTTTGCTTGGTTTTGTCTGTGGAGCGGATCCGACCCGCATTCGCTTTTTGCCCGCCCCGGCAATCACGACGACCGAGCATATTGATGCGGCGATTACATTGTTGGATCAATCGTTGGCGTTGTTTCGCGAGCCAGAGCAAGTAAAATAGAACGGAACCGCGACGCACGCGGATGTGCCACGAGTCATCACACGAGGTCGGAAACGATGTGGGTTCTACGCGCCGTTCGCATCGACGATCTTGATGCACTGCACGATTTAGTCAAATCCGCCACACGCGGATTGACCAGTTTGCAACTGAAACGCGATCAATTGCTTGATCGCATTGAACATTCCGAGTTCGCGTTTTCGCGAAGCGGTCCGTCGCCACGCGGTGAGCCTTATGTTTTGGTTTTAGTGAACCAGCAAACCGGCGAACTGGCGGGCACGTCGACGGTCTATGCAAAAACCGGCGGCTATCAACCGTTTTACGCGTATCAGTTGGTGGAGACCGAGCACGTCAGCGAACAGCTTGGTGTTCGCCAACGACGACAATCGCTGCTGTTGACGCGGATCCATGATGGTCCGACGGAAATCGGCAGTTTGTTTCTGCGTGGCAAATACCGCGGGCATGGTTTTGGTCGTTGGTTGTCGATGGCACGTTTCGCGCTGATCGCGATGCGGCCTCACCGCTTCGCTGATCGCGTGATTGCCGAGATGCGAGGACGTGCGGACAAGGACGGCACGGTCCCCTTCTTTGAAGCGATTGCGGGAAAGTTTATGCCGATTGAATTTTCCGTCGCCGACGCGTTATCGACGGTTTCAAAGCAGTTCATCGAAGAACTGATGCCCGATTCGCCGATCTATCTGAATCTGTTGCCCAGCAAGATTCGCGACGGCATCGGGCAGGTCCACGACGAGACCGTTCCCGCGTTAGCGATGTTGAAAAAGGAAGGTTTCCGCGAAACTGATTTCGTCGATATCTTTGACGGCGGACCGATGATTAGTTGCGAAACGAATCAAATCAAAGCGGTTAAGCGAACCCGAGAATTGACCGTCAAATCGATCCTCGTGGAGGAACCGAGCGGTTCCGAAGCCGGCAGTTCAGAAAAGCACATCGTCTGTAGCACACACCATGGTTTTACCAGTGTGTACACAACAATTTCGATTGATCCCACCACCGGCGACGTGACCATCGATGCCGCAAGTGCCGAGGCGTTGCAGCTCGGCATCGGTTCGACATGCTACGTGTTGGGCAAGTCGTAGGGGCAACGTGCTCCTAGGGCTTACGTTGGACTGCTAAAACTTTAGGCTTATTGTGACATTAGGTTGCACCGTTTTACTGCCACCTCTGCCGTGCTTCGCTCGGGCGAGGTAACTTGTTGTTTGTCACCTCTCCCAAACTTGTTTGGGAGAGGTCGAGCAGAGCCTTCAGCGAATGCTCGGGTGAGCGGAATGTGTCAACGACAGTGAGACAACTTTTTGATAGTTGTTAGGTGCTGCATCCCGCGTGCTCAGGGGCCAGCCCCCGAACCCCCGGGATTTTTTCAGGCATGACTCGGGTGTTCAAAGAGTTTGTTGCTGGTACTGTGTCGACGTCCGGTGAAACGGAAGACGGCTCTGCGGGGACGCAACCGTCCAAGGGATAACCGGATCGAGGGTGCGTCAAAGACGTTACTTCTGGAGCCCCCGGGCAATTCGCTTCGGGGGCTTCGCTTTTCAATTCATCCTTTCGTTTGGGAGCGTTGATCCAAACTGCTTTGGGAAGGCTTGCAGGTGTGGGAATGCCGTGTACGAAACGCTCGGGATTTTTCTGCCATGCCACGTGAAGCGTTTGTTTTCTCGACTCGATCACTTTTTCGCCTTGGCCGTAGTGCAACGATGATGGGGTAAGCAGGCCGATGCCACTGTGATAGTGCTCGTCGTTGTACCAGCGAATGAATTCACGGCAGAACCCAAGTGCGTCTTCATAGCATCCAAATCGCTGGGGAAATTCAGGGCGGTACTTCATCGTTTTGAACTGGCTTTCCGAGAAAGGATTGTCGTTGGAAACATGCGGCCGACTGTGTGACTTGGTGACGCCCAGCGAACCAAGCAACTGCGCCACCGAATGCGATGTCATCGATGGCCCACGATCGCTATGGAGGATCAATTGCTCGCGTGGAACGTTTTGCTTTTCAATGGTTGTTTCGATCAGCTGCGTGGCCAGATCGGCGCTTTCACGATGTGCCAGCATCCAGCCGACCACGCAGCGGCTGTAGATATCCAGAATGACATACAGGTAATAATAAGTCCATTTCTCCGGGCCCTTGAGTTTGGTGATGTCCCACGACCAGACTTCATTGGGGCCGGTCGCAAGCAATTCAGGCTTTTTGTAGTTCGGGTGTCGGAGTTGGTTTCGTCGTTCGCGAGTGCTTTGATTCGCTTCAAGGATGCGATACATCGTCCGCACGCTGCACATGTACTCCCCTTCATCGAGCAATTTCGAGTAGACCTGCCGCGGCGACTGATCAGCGAAACGTTCGCTGTTGAGTCGATCGATCACCGCTTTTCGTTCTCCGAGCGAAAGTGCTCGAGCTGGGATCGGTCTCGGCTTAGGTTGCCGGTCGGGATCGCGGCGACGGTACAACGTCGCTCGCGAAACATTTAGTGCGCGGCACGCAGCAGCGACACCGACTCGTTTGCTGAGCCCTTCAGCCGCACTCAATCTGTCTTCTCGTGTGAGCGAGTCTGCATCATCTCCGAGACTTTTTTTTGGACGTCAATGATCAACTCCGCCTGGCGAAGTCTTTCTTTTAGGCGTTCATTTTCGCGTTTCAAAGCGGCAAGCTCTTTTGCCTTTGACGGTATTGCTGGGGGCACATCGCTACTGGGCTTATTCGATGATGACAATGATTTTTCCCGAAGTTGACGACGCCAGCGCTGAACCACTGACGAATAGAGCCCTTCACGACGTAGCAGAGCTCCAATCTCACCAGGCTCGGAGCACTGCTGAGCCTCGAGCGCGATCCGACGTTTGTACTCCTCTGTAAAGCGACGACGGGTCGCTTTCTCAGCCACCTCAGGATTTTTCTTAACTTTTTTGTTGGCGATTTCGGTCATGTAAACTTTCCGTGCCCTCGACTTTGAAAAACTTCAAAGTTGTCTCACTCATGTTGGCACAGAGGG